>NZ_JBEGDB010000092.1:0-27573 GCF_043638955.1 Bradyrhizobium sp. 31Argb
AAGGCTTCCTCCTAAAAGAAAGCCTTGAATCACGTTCAATCTGATTTGAGAATCCCAAGAGTCCACACGGCCTAGAATCCGAATAGTCTTGCCGGATTGTGAACAAGTATCTTCTCCAAGGTCGCTTCGTCAGGCGCATACTTGTACACGAGTTCGAGAAGATCGGCGTCGTTGGGCGGCTGCACGACCGAAACCGGATGCGGCCAGTCGGTGGCCCAGACGCAGCGGTCCGGCGCCGCTTCGATATAGGTGCGCGCGATGGGGATGACGTCTTCCCAGGGGGGACCGGCCTTTGAGGTCTTTTCCCCAAGCGACAGCATGACCCAGAAATTGCCCTTCGACAGCAGCTCAAGCATCTTCTGCAGATTCGGATCGTTCTTGCCGCGGGTCGGGTCGGGACGCGCCATGTGATCGATCAACAACGGCACGTTGAGGGATTGGTACTTCTCAACGCTGGAGATGATGCCGTCCTTCTCCGGCTGAATCTTGACGTACCAGCCGAGCTCGCGGATGCGCGCGATCGCCCGCGCAAAATCCTTGTCCGACAGCACAGCCCCTAGTTCCTGCCGAAAACTGAAGCGCGCGCCGCGGACTCCTGCCTCATGCAGCTTGGCGAGGTAGGCATCATCAGCTTCGGCAAACACCAGCGCGTTGGCGCAGCCGCGATAGTTCGGGCCCATTGCCGCCAGACCGTCGAGCACGACCGTGTGGTCCGCGCCATAGGTCGTGGTCTGCACGATCACGCCGCGCTCGATCCCGAGCGCCTTGTGCATCCGCAGCGCCGCCTCCCAGGTTGCGGTCGGCATCTGATAGGCCGCGCCCGGACGTACCGGATATTTCTCCAGCGGTCCAAGCACGTGAAACTGGCTGTCGACAGTCTTTGGCGGCGGCAGCTTCGAAGGCCGGCGCGGATTCGGATCGAAGGGCAAGTAGGTCGGCACGGCAAACTCCTTAGTCAATCACGGCGGTGAAATCGCACTGCACCAGCGCGCCGCCTTCCATGTCCATCGGGAGCGCATGACGCGCCGGGCGTGAGTGTTCGTCGGGAAACATCTTCAGCCACTCGGCATTGACAGGCCCGCGCTGCGAACGGTCCTTGAGCCAGACCGTCATCTTGATGATGTCGTCGGTGTTGCCACCAGCCGCCTCGATGGTCGCCTTCATATGCGCGAACATGTTGGCGCATTGCGCTTCCAGGCTCTCCGGCATCGCTCCGGTCGCGGGATCGCGGCCGAGGATAACGCCGGACATCACGAGATTGCCGATGCGAGAAGCGTTCGGGATCGGATTGGCATGTTTGAATCCGCCGATGTGGACGCTTCTGCGCCGTGCTTGACCAGTCATCGCTTTCCCTCTGCTGGTTTGGTTTAGACAAATTGGCAGGACACCGAGCCGAACAATCCGTAATCGGCATGGAAGGTATCACCGTGGCTGATATCGACCGGTCGCGTGAACGATCCGGCGAGCACGACCTCGCCGGCGCCCAGTTGCTCGTCATGTGGCGCCAGGCGATTGGCGAGCCAGGCGATGCCGTTGGCCGGATGGTTGAGCACGCCTGCGGCAAGCCCGGTCTCCTCGACCTGACCATTGCGGAACAGCAACGCGCCGATCCAGCGCAGATCCGCTTCGAGCGGCCGGAACGGACGGCCGCCGAGCACGAGCGCGGCATTGGCCGCATTGTCCGAAATCGTGTCCATGACCTTACGGGTCTGGCCGGTCTCGGGATCGACGCGATGCATGCGGGTCTCGAGGATCTCGAGCGCTGGCGTCACGTAATCGGTGGCGTTGAGCACGTCGAAAATGGAGCAGTCCGGGCCACGCAACGGCGCCTTCAACACGAAGGCAAGCTCGACCTCGATCCGCGGCGCATGGAAGCGATCGAACGGAATCGCGCTCGCATCCGGATAGAACATGTCGGCGAACAGCACGCCATAATCGGGCTCGGCGATGCCGACTGCGTTCTGCATCGCTTTTGAGGTCAGGCCGATCTTGTGGCCCTTGATGACGCGTCCGCGATCGAGCTGCAGACGCGTCCAGGCGCGCTGGATCGCATAGGCATCCTCGATCGTGAGATCGGGATGCTGGCGCGTGAACATGGTAGTGAGCGTCTTGGTCCGTTCGGCCTCGTCAAGCCGCTCTGCGAGGCGCCGGATGATTGAAGGATCTAGCATGGCGCTATTGCTCCATAACCACCGAGTTGCGCAGCACGCCGATCCGCGACGACTCCACCTCGACCACATCGCCGGGTTTGAGCCAGCGCGGCGGATCGAACCGGGCGCCGGCGCCCGTCGGTGTGCCGGTCGCGATCATGTCACCGGGCTTCAGGGTCGCGAATGTGGAGAGATAGGAGATCAGGAAATCGAACGGGAACATCAGCCGCTCGGTGCTGTCCTGCTGTCTGACCTCGCCATTGACGCGGGTGATGATGTCGTGTGGTCCCCGCGGATCGCATTCATCCGACGTCACGATCCAGGGGCCGATGCTGCCGGAGCGATCGAAATTCTTGCCCTGCGTGACGTTGAACTTGCCGTGATGCAGCCAGTCTCGCACACTGCCCTCGTTGCACAGCGTCATGCCGAAGATATGCGAGAAGGCGTCTTCGCGCGCGATGTGCCTTCCCTGCTTGCCGATCACGATGACGAGCTCGCCCTCATAGTCGAGCTGGTCGGAGACTTTCGGCTTCTCGATCCCCTGCCCCGATCCCACCACCGACGATGGATTGCGCACGAACAGGCTCGGATATTTCGGTAGGTCCGAGTTGTCCTTGTATTCGGCGTTGCGGTCCTTGTAGTTCACGCCGATGCACCAGAGCTTTTCCGGTGCCGGTACCGGCGGCAGCAGCGTCAATTCGTCCAGCGCATGATCGGGACGCTGGCCGGCCGAAGCACGCCGGGCCGACGCAAGGCCGTCGCGCGCGATCAGTGATTTCAGATCGGGAAATTCAGCGCCGATCCGCACCGTCAGATCGACGACCCCATCGTCATCAGCGACACCATAATGTGGCTCGCCATTCACGAGATAGCTCAACAGTCGCATCGCACGCTTTCCTTCGACGAGAGTTTCACGCTGTCTGGCCGCTACGCTGGGCGCCGGCGGCCGCAGCCAGTTCGCGCCCGCGCGTCTCGGGCAAGGATAGGGTCATCGCCAGGAAGATGATGATGGCGGGCACGACGACCATCATGCCGAGCGCAAGCTGGCCGCCGAACCAGCCGGCCGTCAGCGGAACGACCACAGGTGCCAAGCTGCCGACGCCGCGCCCCGCCATGTAGATGAAGGATACCGCGGTCGAACGCACCTCGATCGGATAGATTTCCGACAGCCAGGTGCCGACCACGCCGAGCGCCGAGTTACCGATCACGAAGGCGATGTAGACCCAGAACATTGGGAAGCCAAACAGGCTGCCGGCGAACCTGTCATACGCGAAGATATAGAGGCCGCAGGCCATCGCGCCCCACGCGAGGCCCGGCAACAGCGCGCCGAACCGCCGGCCGAAGGCGTCGTTGAGCAGGCCCATGCTGATGTACGAGCAGCCGCCGACGATGGAGGCGATCACCGAGATGTTGCGCACGACTTCGGGCGGCGCCGCGAGCGACTTCTGCATCAGGGTCGGCATGAAGACGACGACGCCGTAATAGCAGAACATGTAGGCCATCATCCACGCCAGGCACATCAGCGAGATCGGCAGCAACCGGCCCTGGAACATCAGAAGCATCGTGTTGGTGGTCTTGACCTTGCTCTCGACCAGGCCGCTTTTGCGCGTACGATCGAACTGCAGCCACGCCTTGGATTCCGGCATGAAGAAGCGGATGAAGATCATCAGCAGGATCGGCGAGCCGCCGGTCAGAAGCGCAATGCGCCATCCCCATTCCACGCTGAACGACGTGGTGGCCCAAACCCCGACGATCGAGGCGCCGGCGCTCGCGACCACCGCACTGCCCTGGATGAAGGCGCTGCCGATACCGCGGCGGTCCTTGTTCCAGGCCTCATTGAACAGCACCATGCCGGCACCCCATTCGCCGCCGAGCCCGACGCCGGTGATGAAGCGGAGCAATGCCAGGCTCCAATAATCCCAGGCGAACGCCGATGCGATCGATCCGGCGGCGAACACGCCGAGCGTGAGCTGCAGCGCCTGCTTGCGGCCGATGCGATCGCCGAGCCAGCCGAATAGTGCGCCGCCGATCACTGACCCGATCAAGGTCAGACTCGTCACGCTCGCGACCTGGCCCAGCGAAATGCCGAGCGACGACTGTATCGAGCTCATCAGGAACGGCATGATGAGCACGTCGTAGAGATCGAGCGCGAAGCCGAGCATGCAGGAGAAGATGATCGCGGCGCGTTCGCCGGTCGTATAGGTGCCGATTGCGGAAAGCGAGGACTGTTCGGTCATGTCTGTCTTGCTGATATTGCGATCTCAATCGGTCGACTTCGGCGCCTGGAACACGGCGCGCAAGGTGGCGATCTCTCCGAGCCGGGCATAACGCGGGCCTGCGATGCGCGCAATCGGATCGAGCGCCTCGGTTTCGACCTTGCCGTTGTTCACGAGACCATCCCGGAGGTGGAACATCAGAACCTCGCCGACGATCAGCCGGCTGCGGGCCTCACCGAATTCGAGACATTGGCGAAACCGGCATTCCATGGCAACCGGCGGCGCGGCGAGCCGCGGCACCTTGATGCGTTCGCTCGGCACGGTCTCAAGCTTGAGCAGTTCGACCTCGCTCACCTCGGGCGGATGCTCGACCGAGCTCTCGTGCAGTGCCGTCATCAGCGGCGTGTCGGCGATGTGGATGACGTATTCTTCGGTATCTAGAATATTATGCGCGGTGTCCTTGTAGACGCCGGCCTTGCGGCCAACGCTGATGGCGAGCATCGGCGGTTTCTGCGAGACAAAGGTGAAGGCGCTGAAGGGGGCGAGATTGAGCACACCCTTGCGCGACATGCTGGTCACCCAGGCGATCGGCCGTGGCACGACGATCCCGGTCATCAGCCGATAGATGCGCTCGGCGCCGAGTTCTGAGGGGTCAATCTGCATGCTGCCTCGAAGCTTGACTGGCCTGCGCACCGGCCTCAATCGGCCCGGATGTTCGCCTTGCGGACGATGGGAATCCATTTGGCGTCTTCGCGCGTCAGATAGGCCGTGAACTCCGCAGGCGACATTGTGACGGCCTCGGCGCCGAGCTTGTCGAATTTCGCGACGACCGCGGGATCCTTCAGGATCTCCGCCATGGTGTCGTGCAGCTTCGTTACGATCGCGTCCGGCGTACCGGCCGGCGCGAACAGGCCGGTGAAGGTCTGCGCGTCGAAATCCTTGTAGCCGAGCTCGGCGAAGGTCGGCACGTCGGGCATCGAGGCCAAGCGATGTCCGCTGGTGACTGCAAGCACACGAACCGCGCCGCTCTTGACGAAGGGCAGCGCGACGGAAACCTGGTCGAACGCGAACTGCACCTGCCCACCGATGAGATCATTGGTCGCCGGCGCATTGCCGCGGTAATGCACTGTGACCCATTGCAGGCCGAGTTCCGATTGCGCCAGTTCGCTGAGCAAATGATTGGTCGTCCCCGCCCCCGGCGAGGCCATCGTGAGTTTGCCCGGCTCGCGGCGCGCCAGGTCAAGAAACTCCTTCAACGTCTTTGCCTGAACGGATGGATGAACCTCAAGCACCAAGGGCGTCATCGAGATGGTCGTGATCGGGAGGAAATCCCGTTTCCAGACATAGGCGTCGCGCTTATTGATCTCGGGAGCGAACAGCACCGGGCCGTTGGCGCCGATGAACAGCGTGTAGCCATCCTTCGCCGATTTCGCGAACGCCTCGCCCGCGATCAGGCCACCGGCGCCGGACTTGTTCTCCACGATGAAGGCCTGCCCGAGCCGTTGCTGCAGCTTGTCAGCCACGATGCGGGCAGCGCTGTCGACATTGCCGCCGGCGGGATATGGCACGATCAAGCGGACATTGCGCTCCGGCCATGTCTGGGCTGCGACCGGTCCAATGACCATCACCGCGATGGCCGCGACCGCAACCGCGAGAAACCTCATGTGACATCCTCCCAAAGCCGCGGCGGATGAGGTCTCCACCCTGTTCTTGTTGAGTGTCCGATCGGGGTCGTCTGGGCGACGCCTCGATGAGATGCGAGATCATTCGGCGAGCGGGCTTTACTTGTCGACGGCTTTGCGCCAATTCTGTCCACATTATGGACAGCAAACCGTGACCACGGAACCGAGGCAAGGTGCCCAGGCGATCCGGCGCGCGTTGATGGTCTTGCGCATCCTCGCCGCTGGCAGGGAGACCGGAGTACCGCTTACCGAAGTGGTGCAGGCGACCGGGCTGACGCGGCCGACGGTGCACCGGATCGTTCACGTGCTGATCGAGGAAGGCATCGTCGAACGGCACGAGAAGACCGGCCGCTATGCGATCGGCGGACAGGTGCCGGAATTGGCGCTGGCGCGCCCCTCACGTTCGCCGCTGCTTGCCGCGGCGGACGATATCCTGGCGCGAACCTCGCAGCGGGTCGGCGACACGTTGTTCCTGACGGTACGTACCGGCAATGATACGCTGTGCGTCCATCGCAGGATCGGCTCCTATCCGATCCAGGTGCTGTCGATCGAAGTCGGCGCCAGACGTCCGCTCGGCGTGAGCAGTGCAGGTGTTGCGATTCTTGCCGCGATGCCGACGCCCGACGCACGCAAGATCGTGACTGCCAATGAAGTGCGGTTTGCCGGTTATCGCACCAGCGTGGCGACGGTGCTTTCACAAATCGCCTTGGCCAAGCGCAGAGGCTATAATCTGCGCGAGGCCGGTCTGGTGCAGGGAACGAAATCGCTGTCCACCTGGATCAAGACCCCCGATCGCCGGCCGGCCGCGGCGATCACCGTATCAGCCGTTCGCACCAGATTCGGACCGCGCCGAGAGCAAGAGGTCGCCGAGATTTTGCTAGAGACCGCTCTCGCGATCGAGAAGAAAATTGAGTCTCTCCCTTAGGATCCGACTCTAGGCTTGCTTTGACGCGATCGCTATCTCCTTCGCAGGGATGATCCACGCGCTGAAGCACGAGATGCGCTCGCGGGACTGCAATTCTCTGCGCGCGGCTCGCCTTGCGTGTTTCCTCAGTTTGCCGGATCCCGCCTCCGCCGTTGCTCACCTTCGGCGACGAGTTTTTTCTCATCGTCTGTCAGAAGGCTCGTCTGCTCCGCGCTGATAGGGCCGTTGCCGAGGACGCGGACTGTGCTGTCGGAATCATAGTTCAGGCGACTTTGCCGGTTGTTGTTTCTTGGCTCGGCCGGACGCTCGTCCTCACCCGACCCGCCACCAAAGCCGAGAAACTCGACAATGATGACCGACGGTTGACCGGAAGCAGAGTTCTGAGCCGGCATGGTGGTCTGTTGGGCCGCACCGGCGAGGTTCGAGGCTTGCGTCAAGCCGCCAATATTCGGCGCCTGGACCGTCGGCACGCCGGTGATACCGCCCTGCGCCTGGATATTCGCCGCGTTGACGATCTGCAAAGCGGCCACGTTGACCTGTCCGGAGGAACGGATGCCGGCTTCGCCCACGTCGATCGTGCCCAGCGGCGCGATCAGGTCGACACGGGCGGGCGGAATGTCCGGCACCGAGGCGATGGCGGCAATGCCTGCGCCGGTCGAGGGCACAGTCGGACTCAACAGCACATGGCCATAGGGATCATAGCGGCGTCGCGTCGGCGTGTAGATCACGGTCGTCTTCGAGCCGTTGCCGGCGTTGATGTCGCCCTCCGCCGACCAGCCGAGAATGTCGCCGCCCAAGGTGGTCATGATGCGCGAGAGACCAAGCAGGATCGAGCCCTTGCTGTAGATTTCGATATTGCCCTTGCCTTGCGTGACCAGCCCCGCCGTGCTCGGGGGAACCTCGCCTTCCACGCCCAACACCACTTTGCCGCCCGGTGCAAGCAACTGGATGTCGCCGCCGAATTGGGTCGTGACGCCCGAGCCGCCGAACAGCGTGATATCACCCTGATAGCGGATCGGGTTGCCGTTCGCATCCCTGTCCGGGAAAAGCGTCGCGATCGACTGGCGACCGCGCAGATAGCTGCCATGACGCGGACTTTCCGTATCGTTGTATTCGATGCCGCCCTGGCGCAGTTCGTTATAGAAGACCGTGCGCAGGAACACCGTCTGCAAATCGCGCGGCAAGGTCTGGAAATAGCTCAGCGCGTCCTCATCCTTGCCGGTAAAGCCGCGCTGCTCTTTCAACCACGCAACAAGTTCATCCTCATAGGTCTTGGCCACCTTGCCCGGCTGCTCGGCGAGCGGCGTGCCCGATATCGCAAGATTGGCCGGATCGAGATAGCGTGTCAGCGTGGCATAATCCGGCCCGCTGCTACCCACGCCCGCCTGCAGCACGATCGAGGCGCCGGGCCGCTTATCACCAGCCACGGCAGGGGCGATGCTTTGCAACCTGCCTTGATCCGCCTGATAGATGTGGCGGCCCGCGGTGAGCGCGAGCACACCAGGACCTGACACCTGCAAATTCGCGTAGATGATGTCGCGGCCGGCCTGGATGACCGAGATATCATCGTCACGGCTGTGGATGATCAGCCCGCCGCCCCCGGCCTCGTCACGCCAATCGCTATTGGGATCGTCGACCCCACCGGCAGCGATGATGTCTCGCCCGGCACGCATCCACACCGGCCCGCCGACGTAGAGGGTCGCCGGCACTTCGAATGTAGGCGGTTGAATATATCCGACGTGGAAATTGGTGATATCCCCGTGCACCGCATAGAAACGCATCGGATTTTGATCCGCGCCGTCTCCCAAGATGGAGAGATAATTGCCCTCTGGGTAGCTGGGATTGTAGCCGTAAAAGATCGAATCGCGCGCCAACAGATCAAGCCGCGCGTTCGGCAAAGGCGTCAGATTTGCCTGGCCAAACACCAGCACATCACCACCGGCGGCCACGACGCCGAGAGCCGGTGGATACGGGCGCCCGGTGTAATAGCTGTAGTAGTCCTGCGGGCCCCTTGAGTCGTAGGATGTGATGGGCGCGACCGATCCTCCCGCCGAGAACAGGTCCACGGCGGTGCGGTTGCTCCACAGCGAGAAGCCAGGTCCACCAGTGGACGGCAGAAGACCACGAGAAGCAGCCGGATCAGGTAGGCCTGGATCGGTGGCGTACAGGATGACGAGGTCGCCGCGCGTATTGATCGTGGCGCGACTGTCGCCCAGCGCCAGGTACAGACCGCTATCGGCGTAGTAGTTATAGGGACGCATGGGGTCGATCGGCCGCGGATCGGTATAGCCCAGCGGAATGCCGTAGCTCATTTCGCTCACGAGACCGATAGCGGAGGCGGTGACCGACACGTCGCCCCGGACATTGACGAGCGTGCCTCCGCCCGGGTTGTTCGCATAGTAGAGCGGCGCCGTATTTAGGCGGCCGCCGATATTCATCACGAGATCGCCGCCGCCCGTTTGTCTCAGCACACCATTGGCATCGAGGTAGCCGCCGCCGCCGATCGCGACCACCAAGGCGGAGGCCCTGGTTTCGAACAGCGTGTTGATCGGGCTAATTTCCAAAATCTGCGGCGTCATGACGCCGGCGTCGCCGCCTGCGATCACGTTCACATTGCCGCCACCCAGCGCGCCGATGCCGGAAAAGCCCACGAGTTGATTCAGCCCCCAGGAATCCGGAACGTAGGCGCCGAAATTGATGCCCCACGCGCCATCTTGCCAGCGCAGCCATTCATTGATGCGACTCTGGTTCGTGTTCAGGTCGGACATATAGTTGTAGCCGGCCATGGTGCCGCCGGCCTCAACGCGCACGTCGCCGCCCCCTGCGGTGAGCCATAGGCCAGTATGGTTTTGAGTTTCAGGTAGAGCCGTGCCGGCGGTGTAGACACCAAAGAGAGAGGCATGCCGGTAATCGCCGCCGGCGATGAGATCGAGATAGCCGGCGCCGGTACGCACCACGCTCATCGCTTCCAGGATCCAATCCCCGGCACTATGCCGATCATCGAGGACAAGGTCGCCGCCCTGGCCGAGCGAACGGATAGGCTTGACCGCCCGTGTGTCGCTCGCGGCGAGATCGGCCCCCGAAACGAAACGCATGGACCAGGACAGGGACCCTGGCGCAAGCATCTCCGATACGGCCCACATTCGTCCCTCACGGCCGTCTGCCCAGTTGTAATCGTCTGGCGTGGGCGGCGGCGGCGCGAAGCCGTCATTGATGCTGCCGTTGACCGTAAAATTGCCGCCAGCCCGCACGACGAGGACGCCGGGCTCACCTGAACCGGGAATGTTGGCGTCCGCCGCGGCGCCGTAGCGATAGTCCGAGAGATCGAGATCGCCACTCGTCACAAGATCGCCTTCACTTGTGATCTCGACGCCAGGACGCAGATGGAACGCGGAACCATAGCCTTTCAGCCCGGCAAGCTGCGCCTGCAACGCGCCATTCACGCTTGCCGCGTCGATGAACGCCGCGTTGTCAGCATGGATGCCATCGAGAAACGCCTGATTGATGATGCCATCCAAGGGCGTGTAGTTGCGAAAACCATTCACAGCGATGCTCGCTGCGCCGAGAATGTTGATATGGCTTGCCGCGTTGATCGCGATACCGTCCCCGCCCACACGCGGCGCGTTGATCTCGAGCCTGCCGCGAGACACGCCATCGGCCGAACGCATGTCGATCATCGAGCCACCCGCCAGCGTGACGGCGCCGTTCTTTGCTGTCAGCTCGATCGAGCCGCGATTGGAGGCTTCGATCGCCGCGCCGTAGCTGTCGGTTTGCAGCACGCTGCCATGCGCGTCGAGAACGGCATTCGATGTCAGCGTGAGATTATCGCGTGCAGAAAGGCGGATGGTGCCGACCTTGTTGCCGCTCGCATCGATCCTGCCGTTCACGATCAGGCTGCCGCCATCGGCCGAAATATCGACGATGCGCGCCTTCACCTCGTCGCCGATGACAAGATCACCGCTCTTGGCAGTGAAGCTGCGTGTGCCCAAGAAGCTGCTCGCGTTGAGCTTGGTATTGAGGCTTGCAAAATCGGCGATGGTGTTCGCAGCAAGCGAGAAGCTGCCCGCGCTCGAGCCGCCGCTGCTCCCGCCGCGCAATGTGCCGCCGAATGTTGCCGTGCCGCCGACTGCAGACGCCTTGATCGCCCCCGCGTCGTTGTTGCTGGCCGACACATCGATGACAGAGCCCGCAGCCTGGATGATGCTGCCAGCGCGGCTTTCGATCTCCAGGATCCCGCCCCAACTGTATTTCGTCACCTCGTAAAAGGAGATCGCGCGGCCGGCGAGATCGATGAGCGCGCCGTTGCCGAGCACGATGTCGTCCTGCGCTGCCATGACCAGGCGCCCGCTCGGCACAGCGACCGTCGTGTCGAGCGCGATGGCAGTACCCTGCAGGCGTATCTCGCCGCCGAGATCGCTGCGCGCCGACGGATCGATGGTCTTGCCCCCGGCATTGACCGTGATCGAGCCGCCGGCGCGGATGTCGATCATGGCGCCGCTGTCGGCGGTGAAGAGCGGTGTCGAAATAATGAGGTTGCCGCCGCTATAGGACGCCGCATCCGTGCCGGTGTGATAGACCGACACGCTGCCGCGATTATTGGCGGTAATCTTCTCGCTGGCGACGAGGTCCACGCTCGAGAAGCCGAGCGCCAGCCGCTCAAGCTCGGCGCTGCTCTGGCTGCGCGCCAGCGGATCATAGCCGAAGTGGATTTCGCGCGCCTGGAAGGTAAGCCGGCCGGATCCGGTGCCGGCGCCGTTCGGCTGTACGGCCGGCGGCTTCAGGCTGGCAAAAGGATCCTGCACTGACCCATCGCCGCTTGCGACACCGTTCCAGATCAGCGTGTCGGCGGCGAGGATGGCGGATGTACTATCGCCCCAACCGTAGATCGCCGGCGTATTGAGTACGACCATGGTCTCCACGGAATCGCCGGCCCGACTGCGCGCATCGAGTGCGACATCGCCATAGAACTTGATCGCATCACGCACCGATATCGACAGCCGCTCGAGCGCCGCAAGGTTCGTCGTGGCAGGATTGAGCAGGCGGTCCAACGTTGTCTGCGTCAGATTCCAGCCGGTACCGAGCACACCCGCCGCTTCTGCGGCGGCAAGCGAAGCTTCCGTTCCCACGTTAACGGCCGGCAGACTCAATGCGAGATAGCGTGTGTTGAGCTGCGCTTGTCCAAGCGAGAGTCGATCGGAGGCGATAAATCCGATGGTCCCGCGCGTGCGCAGGATGGCACCGTCTGCCACCGTCAATGTGCTCGGCCGCGCGTTCCTCGGAACCACCGCCGGCAACAGATTGAACCATCCGTTCGCGACCACAAGCACAGAACCGAATGGCACGTTGTCTGGAGAGTTGCCGTTCGCAAAGACGTAACCAAGTGTCGAGTCGGGCACCACAAAGGCGCTGCGGGTCGTGTCGAGGACAGCTCCGTCTTCGACCGAGACCGCATTGCCAGCCAGGAGGATCTGGCCCGCCTCAAGCACGGCGCCAGACCGCACCGTGATCGCATCGCTGCTGCCGAAACTGTTTTGTTGAAGAGTGATAAAGCCCCGGTTCGCCCAATACTCCGCTCCGACGAGGAGAGTTCCGGCGTTGAAGCGCGAAAGGTCCTCCGCATCGAGCGCCGCCATGCCCGCAGTGGCCGCGGCGCCAGATGCCTTGATTTCCAGTGGCTTGATGCTCTGGACCAGCAGGGTGCCGGCATAGCCGCCTTCGCCCGGCGCGAACCGGGCGGTGCCCTTGAAGTCGAGCACATCGCCGGCCTCCTCGAAGGAGAGCACGAGTTGCTTGCCATCGATGGGCAGGCGCGCCCGCGTGGTGCCGAAGCGGGCCGCGGTCTCCAGTGCGAAGGTGCTGTAGCTCGCCGCATTGTACTGGGAATGCGTGCGCACCGTCTTTTCGGGGCGTGACTATGACCTGGTTCGGCAGGACGGAGCGGATCGCCGTATTCGCGACGCCGAGATGGGCGCTTGCAACATAGGAGCCATTCCCAAGCGGGGCCGCGCCGTTGTCGCGCGTCAGACCGCCGCCGATCTCGATGCGATAGGCGCCGGGCATGAGCGCATAGGTTGAAGGCAGCAAAGTGTAAGTGCCGGCCGGAAGTCCGGGAATGCCCGACGGAATGGTGATCTGCTGGCCGATGGCCGGATCGCCTGCTCCCTTTTCCTGGACGATGGGCGCATAACCCGAGGCGTAACCGGGTATGATGGCATAGACCTTGTTGCCCGCCGCGCTGAAACTGAAGGCGGGATTGGCACTCAAGAGCGGCGTCTTGAGGATATCGACCGAGCCGCCGCGGCCAGCCATGAAGCCCGCCCCGGCCAGTTCGCCACCACCGGTAAGATCAAGCACCGCACCGGGCGCAGCCTCAAACTTGTCCGATGTGATCTCGATCCGGCCCATGGCGTTGAGAGTCATCAGGTCGGGGAGCGTCAATTCAGCGCCATTATAGATGTATTTGACACCATCCACGGTGCCGCCGTAGGGAATGACAAGGCCCGCCGCGCTGACCGAGGTGATGCTGCCGTCCCGCAGGATCACGCGGCCGCTACCTCTATACGGGTCACCCATTTGGATGGTGCCGAGTGGTGCGCGAAGAACGCCGCCCTGGTCGATGACGCCGCCAACAAGTTGAAGCTTGCCAAACACGGACGATGGCATCTGCGCAGACGTGCCGTTGCTGCGGATGGCGAGAACGCTGTCTGGCCGCGATCTGGCATAAGATCCGTCCCAGACAGCACCTGCCATGATCATCGCGGTCGCGCCGGTGACGGGATAGAGCTGCGCCGCCGTGAAAGTCAGATTACCCGCGCTGGTGAATGAGCCGCCGCGGAAACGGACATCGCCACGGCTGAAGAGATGAACGTCCGCAAAACCTGCGACGTCGAGCGAGGCCGACACCATCACAGGTAATGGACCGCTGGAATCGATCGCGAAGTCATAAGTGCCGGATGCGCCAAACTGGACGGCGCCGATATCGATCAGGTCTGCTTCCACCGTCAGCCGGCCGGCATATCTCTGCGTTGGCGCGAGAGCGAAAAGACGGGGATTGATAATTCCTGCCCTCGCGTCACTTCCTGAACTGGGCGCGGAGCCGACGCCCAAACCCATGGACACCACGGGCGCCGCAAGAGAGATGCGCGCCTCCGGCGTCGTATCCGCCACAGCGATGACGCCGCGCTGCAAGGCGAGCCTCTGGCCCATCTGCAGCGAGACATCGCCCTCGAACTGTATGACGTCGGAACTCCAGAGCGAGAGATTGTCGAAGCCTCCGGCTTCGACCTGCTCGACGCTCAGCCGCGCGCGTGCGTAGCCAAGCGACGCATCCTGTTCGCCTGGCTTGACATCGGCCGACAACCCCGCGTGCTGCCGCGCCTGCGTCACGGTGAAAATGCGTGGCTGCTTGATCGCTTGAATATCTGTCTTCAAATAACTCGTTGTTTCGAGGATCACGTCGAGGCTGCCACCGGTGGCCCCCGCACCACCTGATGCGGCGCGCGTCTTGCCATCGAGCATAAGGCCCGTGGTCGAGGCCAGCATGATCGAGCCGCCGCTGCTGGGCAATGTCCTGACATCGGAGCGCAATAGCGGATTGCCGCCCGACGCTAGATCGATTGTCGCACTGGCGCCCGAGGCATCGAGGACCGCGCCCGGACGTATGATCACCAGGGCTCCGCTGATCGTGTCCAGCTCGCCATCGCGGTTCGGCGTTAGCGTCTCGATGCCGATCTTGATCGAGCCGCCATTCGGAACTTGCGCAAACGGGCGGCCGCGACCATCAACCCCGGTGACCGCGCGCGCGGCGACGTCGGGCACCGCGTTATCGCCGATCCAGATCGAGCGCCCCGGCACAAAAACAATGCCCACGTTTTCGCTTACGCCGCTATTGAGGCTGATTGCACCACCCCAGGCATTGAGCCGTCCATCAATCGTGACCTGCCCGAGCGCCGAAATGGCAATGGACTGGCCGGGATCGACCTCGATGAGCGAACCCGTCCCGACGGATACGTACCCCACATCGGAAAATGCGAGGCTTGCCCCTTTGCGCTGGGCGAAGCTCGCTGTCCTGATGTTTTCGAGATAAAGCGGCGGCGTCCAGATTTCCAGCGCAGCAGCGGGATCGGCGCCGGTGGACGTGGCGTAAGCCGCGTCGGTGAAGCGGTAGACCGGCATCTCCACATCAAGCACGGTGCCGTCTGCGACCGTCACACCGCCGCTGTTGGTGATGGTTCCCTTGATTTCGTACTGCGAGAAGCCCTTCTTGAAAAAGTCGGGCTTCAGGAGAATCTGCCCGGCTTCAAGCGCGGCATCACTGTTGGCAATGAGCACGGCTGCTCCCCCGACGCTAAGCTTGCCGCCGCCTTCCACCCCATAGCCGTGGAACTCGCCATCGAGCACCAACTTGCCCACGCCCATGGTGGTCGAATTTGCATTGGCATTGGCCAGGACGGTGACATTGCCGCCCTTGCCTCCCTTGGTTTTGCCGTCGGTGAGGATCGCAGCGCCCGACGACACGTCGATCACGCTGCCGGATCCCATGATGACGCTTTGCGACGATTGCAGCGAGACAGATCCGCCATCGATAGACGCGAGCCGCAACGTTGTTCGATTCAGGAAACCGTTGCTCCACTGTCCGCTGACATCGAGCGTGACGCCCGCACGCAAGGTGACGGCGGCGAGGCCATCCAGTGTCAGCGCCGTATTCGTCCGCTGCAGCACGTTGCCCGTGCTGATGCTGCCCCCATGCGCGGTGACATCGGCCTTGAAGTCGATGACCGGCGCGATGAAGGACAGCGCGCCGCCGTCCGCCAACGTGAGCGGCGCATCGACGGTGATGCTATCGCGCGTCCTGATCTCCAGGCCGCCCAATCCCTGCGCATTCAAATGCGCAGCATCGAACCAGGCGGTGTTGGCGCGATCTGACGGCAGGCTATCGCCAGGCTTGACCATGTTCGCGCTCGGCAAGATCTGGCCGAGGATCACCTTGGTGACGTAGGCGTCGCGACCTTCCGCCGGCGTATATTTTCCAAGTTCGAGCGAACCGGCCTGCGCGACCACGTTCTGGCCGAGCTTGTAGCCGTCACTCGCTCCGGACGGTCGCTTGCCGGTTTGCCGCTCGCCCGTGACCACACCGGCGAGGATGTCGCCTTCGAAGATCGAGGTCGGCGTCGACAATCTCAGATTGCCGGCATCGCGGCCAACCGTGTAGCCGTCCTCCCAGCGGCGGCTCGTGCGGCCCTTTCCGAACGGGCTGGCCCATACCTCCTTAACGTTCCAATGCTCGTGATCGCGGATGAAGCCCTCACCCAGACCCAAGAACTGCATATCTCCGCGCGCATTGTTGATGTTGTACGTGCGGCCGTCGGCGCCGAGGAAATTCGTGGTCGTGATATAGCCGCCTTCGTACGTGACCGAGCCGCCGGAGATGTCGAAGATCGCGTGCTGTTGCGCGACGACCTCCTTGGCGGAGAGCGTGATGGTGCCGCCGACGGCGGTCCACTCGCCGATCTTGTGCGCGGTGTTGCCGAGATATCCGGAAACCTCCAACAACCCGCCTGGCGTGTAGTAGCGGTCGCTGTCGTAGCCACCGGTCCCGCCCGGTACCAGAACGAGATCGCGCAGATCGATCCAGACATTGGCGTTCTTCAGGCTGCTGCCTTCGCGGTTCACCGGCGAGTCGCGCAGCTCAGTGCCCTGGATGTTGACCTCGATGTTGTTGGCGGACATCGGCAGCAGGACGCCGCGTGTGCCGGACACATCGAGCACGGCGTTGCTTTCGACGAAGATGCGCGCCTTTGGCGCCTCCACCACGATCTGCCCGCCTTGCGCTTGGGTGATCGAACCGCCCTTGAACACAGCACTGCCGCCGGTGACGATTTCCACGCGCGACTGGTCGAGCCGGTCATCCATGGTAGAGAGGTTGTCGAACTGGGCGTTCGCGATCGGACGGTGCTTGAGGTCACCCGAGGCCGCGATCAGGGCATCACGCTTGCCGTTCAGCGCGGTGGCATCGCTTGTCAGCTCCGGCAGGATTGTCGTCACGCTACCAGCACCGAGGGTAACGCTGCCTTTCGTATCTGACACCGAGTTCAGAAGATGGATCGTACCGCGCGTGTCGACCGAGGTGGTTGACATCAGGAGGCCATTCTGCTCGATGGTGTGCCCCGCAAGCGTGATATCGCCCTGCTGGCTGAAAACGACCCCGGAGTTCCTCACCAGCCCGCTGGCGCTCGACGAATTGAGGAGCGGCACGATCTCATTGCCGTTCGTGGTCGAAGACTGGTTCGCATCGGTGCCGTAACCAGGCCTGAGGATGAAGTTGTCGCCGGCAGCAAACTGCGTTTGCCCCTTCGGCGTCGAGATCGATCCCGCATTGTCGACCTCCGTGCCCAGGAAGAGCACAAAACCGCCGCCCTGCTCCGCCTTTTGCGGCGCTCTGGTATTGATCTGCGCCCCTGCTTCCACCTTGATCAAGCCACCGGCATTAGTGAAGCTCGGCTGATAGGGGCTGCTGTCCGTCGGCTTCGTCGAATAGATGCCGCTGTTCAGAAACTGAGTGTCGGTGATGTTGGCGGTCGAGGCGATCAGCGCGCCGACATTCACCTGCGAGCCGCCACCGAAGATGATTCCGTTCTGGTTGATGACATAGACGGAGCCGTCGGCCTTGATGCTGCCGAGGATCTGGCTCGGCCGCGCGTCCGCACTGAGGACGCGGTTCAGCGCAACCCAGTCGCGGTTGCCCTGCTGGTCGAAGCGCAGATCCGTCTGACCGCCCACGTTGAAGCTATCCCAGCTCAGGATCGCCCTTTGCTCGCGTTGCTTGATGTCGACGTTGACGCGATCGCCATTGGTAAACTCGGTCGGAAGGTCAGCGCCTCTCCAGAGGTTCCGGTTTACGCTGCCGTCGGGGCCGACGACGCCAGCCCCAATCCGCAAACCGCCCGGCCGCAGACCGTTCGGCACGCTATCCGGCATCGCCTGCAGCGCCGCCCTTGCCGCGTCTCGCGCCGCCTGCTGAACGGCCTGCTGCGCCTGGATCGCCAGCGCCGCGCGGTTCAGCGAAACGCCGGCGGCCTGCGCCGCTTGTGCTGCGTCCTGTGCCGCCGATTGTGCTGCGGCGATTGCCGCCGCAGATGGGGTCGGCGCCGAACCGCCCAGAGGACGAGCTGCCGCATGCGGGCTGGACAGGACAAGGGCCGCAATACTCACCCCGGCGAGAAGGGCGGCGTAACGAGCCCTGCAACGCATTGTGTTGATGGAGGAAACTGCTAGGGCGGACATCGGGCGATTCCTTCAGCCGACAATGGACGACCGACGCAGCAGCGCGATGACGCTGCCGCCTCGACAAAATTGGCTCTCATTGAGGGAGACTGAGTGACCCCGCAGGTTGAGCAACGTCGGGGGAAGAAATTCTTAAAAAAATGCGGAGTGGTCAGCTCAGCAGGACGATTCCGCCTGGAAGGCGTTGAAGCTTCGCCTGAAAAGTGTGATCGAGCTGCAGCAACACCCGCTCCATCTGGTCGATCCGGAAGCGGCCGCTAAGCAGTCTTCGCCCTAGCGCAGGGTTCACGAGGATGATGCGGCCCGGCCGATATCGGTTCATTTCCTCGACCGCATCCGCAAGCGGCGTGCTGCGGAACTCGACAACGCCCCGCCGCCATTCCGATTCGACCGCCAGATCGACCGTACCGATCTCGCTCAAGCCGACGCCGTCATACCGGACCCGTTGTCCCGGACGAAGCTCAGCGACATCATCGCGAAATTCGATCCGCAATTGGCCCTCGAAACAAGTCACGTTGACCACGGCATGATCGCTGGTCGCAATGTGGCGGACATCAAACCGGCCGGAATCACTCACCGTCTTTCCATTTGCGGCAAACACGGCCAGTGACCGCGCCAGACGCCCCTGCGTCGCAAACGATGCTTCCCCGGCAAGCAACTCGATGCAATCCTCCCGCGCGGTCGCCGGACGGATCGCAAGACTCGTCTGTGTATTCAGGTCGATCGCAACGGCTTCAACAAAGCGGATCGTCTGTTGTTGGCCGGTGCCGGTGCGAAAATCGGCCCGCAGTTCCGAAAGCGATGGCCACAGACCAAGCGGCGGATTCACCACGCCGTAGACGGCCGCGGCTCCGATCACGGCCGCGCCGCCACCCAACATCATGCGACGGTTCAGCGCCGCTTTGCGCTGCCCGAACTCCTTCAGGGGACCCACAAAGTCCATGTCGCGGCCGTGCTGCGCACGGCCAACCACGCCCATCCTGTTCCAGACGCGCTCCGCGTCCTCATAGGCTTTGGCATGAAGCGGGCTCTGCACACGCCAAGCCAGCGCCGCCTGCAATTCCTCCGGCGTCGCTTCTCCAGACGCGACCTTTTGGACCCAACCGACGGCTTCATGCTCGATGCGGCTGAGATCTGGCCCTTGGCCATGCTCTTTGCTCATCGCACTACCGCGCTTATCTCCGCACGACGCCCTAGGGTACGGCTCGCAATCTTCATAGTTCTCTATACTAAGACGGTTCTGGGAGGCCGAAACGGCAACGCTATTCCATCAACTCTTTCCAGCGCGACAGACAATGCTTGTGCGCCAGCATCAGCTCTCTGGCAACCAGTCGTCGCGAAATCCTCATCTGGTCGGCAATGACCTGGCGAGGGACATTGCCGACACGCGCCGCCAGAAAAATCGCGCGCCGACGCGGCGGAAGTTCTGCCATGATCGTCTCGAACGCCGCAAGCTCCGATCGGGCGATCAGCTCCTCCTCCGCCGTCGGCTGCCCGTCTGGAATCTCCAAAGCGTCATCCAGCTCGACGTTGCGGCTGTGGCGCTTCTCGCGGCGGCGTCGATCGTCGGCCGCATTCAAGGCGGCGCGAAAAAGATAATGCTCGGGACGTTGGACCGCGCCGGCCGGCTCCAGCCGTGCCAGACGCAACCACGTATCATGCATGGCCTCGCCCGCGAGGTCGGCCGAGCCCAGGCGCAGGGTCAGTCGCTTTTTCAGATCGTCATAGCCGTCGATAAACAGCCTGCGCATGATCGCCAACGGGGTCTCGTTCAAGGCGCGGCTCCATGAGCGCGCAGGCGAGCGTCCGCGGTTGCGCAGCCAGGATTCACACCAGGGCCTTGCGGCACGAACAACAGGCGAACCGGCTGTACGAAATCGGCCGGCGGCGGTTCCCTGAATTTCAGTCCGCCCAATGTCTGATCGATCAGTTGATCGGTACTCGCGTTTCCCGACGTGCCCACGCGCAAGAGATCTTCAACAGCGCCGTTTTGCGCAATCCAGAACACGGTAACAAGACGGTAGTGATTAGGCCGCGCTTCGTGCAGCCTGCACAAGGTGTCGAGCACATCCTCCTGGATAAGCGCATAATAGCGTTGATGCGCAGCCGGCATCGCTTGCTTCGATTTGTGCTGCGGCGCGGGCGCGAGGACGAAGGTGCCTTCGGCGACGAAGCGGGCAACGAGGCCGGTCCCTGCTAGGAGGCGCTGCAAGGCCTCGGCCGGCGTCAACCGCCCTTGCACGTCGGCCGAGAGTCGCCCGTCCGCGAGGCCTCCTTCGTAAAGCGCCTCATTGCCCGTTGCATCGCCGTAGCGGCCGAGCGCCGAGGCGAGCGGCTGCGACGGGATCGAAAAATCGACGACTGTCTCGCTCCCTGACTGCGCCAGAACCGGTCGTCCAGCCGGCATCATGCCGGTCAGCGCAAGTCCAATAGCCCAAGGGGCGACATAACTGAGCCAGCAACGCTGCAAATTATGGTGTGACCTAACCGCCGTATCGGCCGATTGAAGCATTTTCACTGCCCGATCAGCAGTAGAAGCTTCGGAAAGACACTGGCTGCTGACGATTCAAGTTGGACGCCAGCAGATCCATCCCCACGCCGACGAATGTCACGACACTAAAGACGCGATATTACAGTTTCACGACACGCGTGCCGGCCCTGCCGAAAGCCTGCAGTTAGAGGAATTTGACGAGGCTCATCTGGTAAAGCATCGATGTCGTTTGATAAGACGCCTGCAGCGCCGTCTGCAGTGCCAGGATCTTGGTCGCGACTTCGTCGTCATTGATGCCTTCGATGGAATCCAGCATCGTTTGCGCCATCGCCTTGGTTTGAACTTGCCGATCGGTGGCCGCTTTGATCGAGCCCTGCGCGCCGGCGAAGTCCGCCTGAATATCTTCAATCGTCTGGGTCCCCGGGGCGGTTGCCAAACTGTTCGCGACGCGCTGGTTGAGCGCGGTGACCTGGGCATTGGCATAGGGGTCCGTCGCCGATGTGGTCACAGCCGCGAATACTGCCACCGTCTGCAGTTGCGAACGCAATGCGGGTTCGTCGGCTCTGGCGCCATACTGCACCGTGATGGATGTATCGATCTGGGCTACCGCCGATCCGCGCGCCGAACCGTTCGCAGCAGTATTCTGTTCGCCGTTGTACCAAATCACGGTGTTGTCGGGAGTGCCGGCCACAAGCGTCGTGGCCGAGGCAAGCGGCGTCGTGCCGACGCGCAGCGGAGGTTGATCGAAAAAGTTATCACCGGCCTGCATCGCCGACGCTGCCACCATCGGACCGTTCGCCAGATCCTTCATCGAGGTCCCGAGCGCCGTGTTCAGGTTGGCCGCGGTCGCGGTGGGATCGGCCCCAATCAGGAAGCTGTTGGCGGCGAGCGGCGTGGTGTTCGACGCCGTCATGACAATATCTTCTTTGGTGCCGTCCGGCATGGTGAAGGTGAACTTGACCTGGTCGCCGGGCTTCGGATTGGTCGCGCCAAGATCGACCGACACGGACTTCTGCACCGGCGTTGCCGGCGGCGCCGGCGGAACGGTCGCGGGCAGGTCGACGGGCTGGGTGACGGTAGCGCCCGTTATATTTGTGGATACGCCGGTGAGCTTGATCCCGAACGGCTGCGCCTGCTGCGGAGGCGCCGGTGTTGCGTCCTCCTCGGTGAGAACAACCGACGTTGCCGGCGTGCCGATGGCGTTGCCGACGCGCCCATTCTGATTGACACCGAGATCCGCGATCTTTCGCTCGGCGATGACCTGCTTCAGTCCGGCGACCTGCGCGCCGCGACCGTTCATGATCTCATCGGCCGACGCCACGAGCGCGGTATCGGTAGCACGGCCGGAAAACAGATAGCGATCGCCTGACTTCGCGTTGAGCATGTCGACTGAATCGGTGAAGTCGAGCAATGCGGTCTTCTGGCCGGAGGTATGGCCCGCATCGTCGAGATCCGTGCTTGCGCTGACGGCGGCGCCCTTCACTTCCGACCCGATCTTCACCAGTTGCTGCAGTGAAAGGTTGACGACACCAATGCGCGTGTTCAGATTGGTCGCAGTATCGGAATAGGCTCCTATCCCTGTGATCTGCGCGCGCAGCGCGATCGCAAGGCTGCGGCCACTCCCCTGTCCAGCGTAAGTATTGGAAATCTTGCCGGACGCGAGCTGCTGCGTCAGCGTATCAAGCTGACTGCGCAAATCGAGAATGCCCGAGCCGATATAGGATGTGCGTTGACTAACCCCGGATATTGTCATGGCTGCCTCAGAATACCTGCATCAGGGTCTTGTACATGTCGTTGACCGCCGACATCACGCGCGCGTTTGCCGAATAAGCGTTCTGTAACGACAAGAGATGAGCCATCTCTTCATCCATGTTCACGCCCGAGGACGTTGACATCTTCTGCTGGAGCGTGCTAAGTACGACGTTCTGACCATCGGCAAGCTGCTTCGCCGCGTCGGCATCTGCCCCCTGCTGACTGGTGAACTGTCGCATGAAGCTGAGCAGCGTGCCCTTGAACGGCGCGCTCGCACTACCAACCCCGCTCTGCGCACCAAACGTGTAAGTCGCGTTGCTCAGCTGATTGAGGATGAACGAGGGCCGTGTGGTGTCCCCTGCGGGCGTCGAACTCCCGTAGGTTACGAGCTTGGCAGGATCATTGATCAGCGCGCTGTTGACCGTCAGGCGTCCCGCAAGACCCGTTATCTGAGATCCCGACGCGCTGATCGCACCGCTGTAAGGTGAACCGCTGTCAGTGAAGAGATCGATCTGCGGGCTGCCATCGCTCAAGGCGTTCGTGCCCTTGGTGACCGTAACCGAGGCGCTATCGATCCGGGCGAAAGCGGGATTGCTCAGAACGCTCAGCGATGTGCTTGTCCCGCTGAACGTGACATTGCCGCCCAGAGCCGCGTTGAGCTGATCGAGCACCGACGAGAACGACCCGGAGAAATCGATCCCGATCACCTGATCATTCGGGTCCGCCGTCACATCGTTCGACAGCGGCAGCACGCGGGGGTCGTCAACCCGCACGAGGGAGATTTGGCGCTGTTGATTGGTCGCCGCATCGGTATAAGTGAGATGAATGACGTTGCCGGATTTCATGCCCGAGACATCGAGCGCAAACCCCGAAGGAGTTCCGGCCGGGACTGGCGAGCCCGTTATCGGGGTGCCCGCTGTTGTTTGATCGGACAACGCGCTCGACAGCGACGCAGCAAACTGGTCGAGCTGGTTCTGTGCCGTGACTAACGTCTTGTCTCGCAGCTCGGTATAAGCCGCGATCTTGCCCGATTTGATCGCACCGGTAGCCGTGAGATCGATCGACGCGCCACTGCCCGGAAACTCAAGTATGACGGAGCCAAGCTGGCTCTGATTGGGATCGCTGCTCCAAGTCGTATTTGCACCAACGGTGGCCTGAGCATTGAACGACAGGGTCGCGGCTTCGTTACCCACGAGCTGGATGCCGGAGCCGGTAAAAACCGTGACCTGGTTGGCGCCATTGGTCGTGACACGGATGTCCATCAGCTCGGACAGCTGATTCACATACTGGTCACGTTGATCGAGCAATGCGGCGGTCGACGCATCGGTGGACGTGCCGCCGGATGGATTAGCCTTCAATTGGTTGTTGATTGACGCTATCTGCTTGAGCAGATTGTTCGCCGTCGTGACCGAGTCCTTGATGCCGGTCTCTGCGGTGCCGCGCAAGGTTTGAATACCTTGCGTCATCGAGTTCAGTTGTTGCGTGAGCGTCGACGCCGCGTTGAGAACGCCTATTCGGGCCGACTGGCTGTCAGCGCTGGTGGTGAGCGCCTGCAGCGCCGTCGTGAGGTTGTTAAATGCGCTCTCCAGCGTTCCGATTGAACCCGGATCTCCATAGAGGCTTTGCAGTTGCTGCAGAACGTTTGAGCGAAGCGAGGCATACGACGCGCCCGACGTTTCCGTGCGCAACTGCGCCTGGATATATTGATCGAGTTCACGATTGATCCCGGCGACGACGACGTTGCTGCCATGTGCACCGGCATAGGACGTGACCTGGTCGAGCGTCTTGCGAACATAGCCGGGCGTTTCCGCATTGGCGACGTTCGACGAGACCAGCGACATCGCCGCCTGGTTGGCGCGGAGGCCGGACATGGCGATGGCGAGGGCGTCATTCAGACTCATGACAAGTTCCTCTCAAGCGGTTACGCGCGCGCCGGTGTCAATTACCGCATCACGTTCAACAGATCCTGGACCATCGTGTTCGTTGTCGTGATCACCTTGGTGTTCGCCGAATAGGCCTGCTGCGTCACGATCAATTTTGTGAATTCGTCAGCGATATCAGTGTTCGAAGATTCGAGCGACGAGCCAGAAATACTCCCGCCTTTTCCATAGAGCGCGTCTCCGGATTCGTTGGTCACTTCAAAAGCGCCGCCGTCGACACGCTTCAGGAAGTTGGCGCCGTTGAAGGTGGCAATAGAGACCTCCGCGAGATCGATGGTGCGGCCATTCGAGTAGGTGCCGACAACACGTCCCTCGTCGCTGACCGATACGCTTTGCAGTTGACCCGCGGCGTAACCGTCCTGCTGCAGTTGGTTCACTTGCACGTTGCCATTGGTGTCCGCAAACGACGTTAGTCCGCCGGTGCCAAATGCCATTGTGACGTTACCCAGGCTGGTACCATCCACGGTAAGCCCGGCCAGCGTGATCTGACTGACCACCGGCTGCATCTGCCCGTTCGGACCAAACTTGAAGTCCGTTCCGACGTTCTGCCAGGCAACGGTGTTTCCGGTCGCGTTGGAATTGACCTGGTAGAATAGATTCCAGGTATCCGTCCCACCCATGGTGGACGATTCAACCTTGGCCCAGCGGAACTGCAGGCTGACTGGAGCGCCGTTGCCGTCATACACGGTCCTCGCGCCTCCGCTTATCGACTCATCCAGGAAGGCTTGATTGTCGCTGCCAATGACGACGCCGGTACCGGCTGTCCCGCCGCCCGCACGCATCCCGACAACGGTGCCCGAGAAGCCCAGCGCTTGAAATGCTGCGACAGCCGATGCGGAAGAACCTGCGGCAAGGCTGAAGTCGTTTGCCGTACCCGTATTCAAGGTGATCGCGCCGGTGCTCGACACGCTGGACACCGGTGATGGCGAAACATTGCCTGTAAGACCGTCAATGGTGGTTAAAAGGCTTCCAACCGTCGCGGTGGCGAGATCGACAAAGGTCGTTCCGGCGACAGGCGCGGGCGCGGCTCCGGTATAGAACGAGATCGTCTTGGTTGTCGTGACACCGCCCGTGGTGGTCTTCAGCACCAGCGTGTCACCGCTGGCAAAGCCTGCCGTGAGCGAATCCGTGCCCGCCGCGCTCACGAGCGACGTTGCTGCGGAAATGGGCTTCGCTGTCGTCTCGAGGTTGTTCCGCGCATTACCGGTCACGGGTGTATTGGCAAACGGCGTCGCGGCCGTTCCAAGGGTTCGTGGATTGGATATGAAATCGGCAGGCCTCAGCAATTCCGAGCCTGGCACTGATGTTTGGTGCTTGGTTGTCAGCGGGTAGCTGGCGAGATTGGCTCGATAGTCGATCTTGGTGGTTGCCTGCGACGGCAGGAAATCGTTCTGGAACCTCAGGACTTCTGGCGTACTTCCGGCGGGATTTCCGGTCGTCGGATCAATCTTCACGCCCTCGAGATAGTAGCCGGCACCGTTAACGAGATATCCGTTTTTATCCAGCGTAAAGTCGCCGCGCCTTGTGTATCGGTTGACGCCGTCGAATATCGGCTGGCTGTCAGATATGCTGCCCGGCTTCTGCACGGCGAAGAAGCCGTCGCCGTTGATCGCCATGTAGGTGGAGACCGAAGCCGACTGAACGGAGCCGGCAAGCGTGTTGGTGCTGCGCGAATTCGCAACCACGCTGCCTGCAAGCTGCGCGTTCGTGCCGGTGTCGGGAATGAGGTCAAGGAAGCTGGTGTCGATCCGCTTGAAGCCGGTCGTCTGCGAGTTCGCGATGTTACCGGAAATGTTTTCCAGCGCGTACGAGTTTGCCCGCAGTCCTGCAACGGACGTGGTCAGGGCGCCGAAGATACCCATTACATCATCTCCAATTGGATCCGGGCGGCCGCCGGGATGCTTCAGGTGTCATGGCCGCAACCGCTGGGATCGTTGCAAGCCGCCTGCCAATGAAAAAATGCAATAAAATCAGATAATTGAGACTGCGAGATAGCGGCAAGACCGGATCAAAATTGCCGGACCGAGCAACTTTTGCCCACCTGTTCGCGTGCCGCGAATACGACGTCGCCTTGCCGGGGATGTCGTTGTCCCAGAGCATGATCCGGAAAAGTGGAGCCCCGGTTTTCCGAAAAGATCATGCTCAAACAAAGAGATGAGATCGTGATCCGATTTCGTCTAATCGGATCACGATCAGGTCAGTTGACCGCGGCGAAGCCAAGCGCCGCGCGGACGGCTGGATCGATACGTGCTGGAGTCCAGGGCGGATCGAACGTCATCTCGACATCGACCGAGCCGACGCCCGGCACCTCCGCAACACAGCTGGTCACGCCTTCTTGCAGGAAACCGGTCGCGGGGCATCCTGGGGTGGTCGCCGTCATCGTGATGCGGACGGCGTCTCCGATGACCGAGATGTCATAGACGAAGCCGAGATCGACGATGTTGTGACCGAGCTCGGGATCGATCACGACACGCAGCGCGTCCCTGATACGGTCGACGAGTTCGCTTGTCATGACGGAGCCCTCACGGTCAGTTCGTAGGTCGCGCCATCAGGCGTGAACCCGCCGAGCCAGCGGTATCCACGCTTCTCGAGCTGCGGAAACAGAAAGACGGGCTCGCGGCGCAGCAGCGCGGAAAGAGTCTCGCCGGGACCTAGTTTCTCGGCGGCCGCAAGGATCCGGACCATGGGCTCAGGAGGATCGAGGTCGCGATTGTCGAGCGTCACAGCAGGCTCCGGCCAATTGTCGAAGCTCGGCGTGCCGCTCGGAGCGGCCGCGTTCTCCGTCGCCTCCGTCGGCGTGAACAGAACTTCCCATTCGCCGCCGTCGAGCGCGCGCTCGGAATGCATGAACCCTCTGTCTGCCATGACGGCGAATAGCGGGATCGGCTTGAACGTGGCGTAAAGGCGGAGCCCCTGCCCTGCCTCTAGGCGTTCGAGTGCGGCCATGATGACCGAGAACGGTTCGCCGCCTGCACGCAGGATCGGACGGACATCTACGTCGATGTATTCGGTCATGCTTCTTCCCTCCGTTTGGTCTTTAGATCATGATCCGATTAAACGGAATCGGATCATGATCTCATCTCTTTGTTTGAGCATGATCTTTTCGGAAAACCGGTTTCCACTTTTCCGGATCA
>NZ_JBEGDB010000093.1:0-27494 GCF_043638955.1 Bradyrhizobium sp. 31Argb
ACAAAGCTCGCGCCAAACTCGGCCGCGCCTATCCAGCCACCCCCAAAGAGTCAAAATCACTGTGATAGACCACTAGTGTTTGACAGGGGCGGTTAAAAGGTCCTGAACGAGTACCTATTTTTCCCGGATTATGTGCGGACGCTTCGTCATCACCTCACCGCCGGAGGCAATCAGGCTGCTCTTTGGCTACCTTGAGCAGCCCAACTTCCCGCCGCGGCACAATATTGCGCCGACCCAACCCGTTCCCGTGGTGATCTTGGAGAACGGCGGACGGCATTTTCGGCTGATGCGCTGGGGCCTGGTGCCCGCCTGGGTCAAGGATCCCCGCCAAGTCGGCCTATTGTTCAACGCCCGCTCGGAGACGGTGCTGCAAAAGCCCGCCTTCAAGAACGCGATTCGGCGCCGCCGCTCGCTGATCCCGGCCGACGGCTATTATGAATGGCACGACGAGGGCGGCCGCAAGCGGCCCTATTTCATCTATCGCCGCGACCAGCAGCCGGTCGGCTTCGCCGCGCTGGCGGAGACCTGGATGGGTCCGAACGGCGAGGAGGTCGATACGGTTGCGATCATCACTGCGCCGGCGAGCGCCGATCTGGCGAGATTGCATCCCCGCGTACCCGTGACGATTTCGCCCGAGGCCTTCGAGCACTGGCTCGATTGCCGCAACGACGAGGTCTTGTTGGCGATGCCGCTCTTGAAGGGCCCGGCGGTCGGCGAATTCGCCTGGCATGAGGTTTCGACGCGGGTCAACCCCGCCGCCAATGACGATGCGCAATTGCTGCTGCCGATCACGGACGAGGAGCGCGCCGCCGAGCCGCAAAAGCCGAAGCGGCCGGCACCACGCAAGGCGCCGCCGACGGTGGAAGACGACGGGCAGGGATCGTTGTTTTGATGTCGTAGGGTGGGCAAAGCGCAGCGTGCCCACCATCCCGAGCGGAGTGCTTAATGGGGGGCACGCTGCGCTTTGCCCACCCTACAACTTCACTTGAAAATATTCAGCGCCGCGTATTGCACGAGCATGATGGTCTTGGCGTCGACGATGCGGCCGTCTGCGATCATCGCGAGCGCTTCATCGATCGACAGTTCCAGCACCTCGATGTCCTCGCCCTCGTGTGCGAGGCCGCCGCCGTCGCCGACCCGCATCGAGGAATCATATTCGGCGACGAAGAAATGCAGTTTCTCCGTCACCGAGCCCGGGCTCATATAGGCCTCGAACACCTTGTGGACGTGATGAAGCCGGTAGCCGGTCTCTTCTTCCGCTTCGAGCCGAATCCGGTTCTCCGGGGTTTCATCGTCCAGCATGCCCGCGGCCGCCTCGATCATGAAATCATCGTGGCCGTTGAGGAAGGGCGGCAGGCGGAATTGCCGCACCAGCACCACGCTGCGCGCGGCGAGATTGTAGGGCAGCAGCGTCGCGGCATTGCCGCGGTCGAACACCTCGCGGCTCAGCGTCTGCCAGGCGCCGTCGCTGCGGCGGTAGTCGAAGGTCACCGACTTCAGTACGTAGTGCTCATCGGAGAGCACGCGCTCGTCCTTGATGCGGACACGGTCGGAGATGCTCATGCCGGCGTGCGCCCGTCGATCCATCTGGAGAAGACCAGAAGCTGTTGCTCCTCATAGCCGATCGACTGGTAGAACGCGCCGACCTTGGCGTTTTCCCGCCGCACCAGCAATTGCAGTTTTGCAATGCCGGCCGCCCGGAGCCAGTCCTCCGCTGCGCGCATGATCACCCGGCCGAAGCCTGCTCCCTGCCTGTCAGGATCGACCGCGACGTAATAGACCCAGCCGCGATGGCCCTCATGGCCGACCATGGCGGATGCGACGATCACCCCATTGTCGCGGCCGACCAGGATGTCCGAATTCGGCCCGCGTCGCGCCAGCGCGATGTCGGCGACCGGATCGTTCCATGGTCGCGTCAGGCCGCAGCGTTGCCAGAGTGCGACGACATCAGTGACGTCGCTGTCGGACATCGGCGCGATGGCGAGCGCGGCGACGGGGGGTGGGGGGACGACGTTCACAGCACTTTTCCGGGATTCATGATGCCGAGCGGATCGAGCATCGCCTTGATGCTGTGCATCAGTTCGATCGCGACCTTGTCCTTGACGTCGGGCAATTCATCGCGCTTGAGCACGCCGATGCCGTGCTCGGCCGAGATCGAGCCGCCCATCCGCAGCACGATGTCGAACACGACAGCGTTGACCTCATGCCAGCGGCTGAGGAAGTCCGCGCTGTCGGCGCCGATCGGCTGGCTGACATTGTAGTGGATGTTGCCGTCGCCGAGATGGCCGAACGGCACCGGCCGCGCGCCGGGGATCAGCTTGACCACCGCCGCATTGGCCTCCTCGATAAAGGCCGGGACCGCGGCGACCGGCACCGAGATATCGTGCTTGATCGAGCCTCCCTCCGGCTTCTGCGCCGCCGACATCTCGTCGCGCAATTTCCAGAACCCCTGGCGCTGGCTCAAATTCGCCGCGATCACGGCGTCGTCGACGATGCCGTCTTCCATGCCCTCGGCGAGGATGACTTCCAGCGTATCGCGCGCATCGTCGCGCGGCGAGGAAAGCTCCATCAGCACATACCAGGGGTGCTTGCTCGTAAGCGGATCGCGGATGTCGATGCCGTGGCGGATCGAGAAATCCACCGCGATGTCGGCGAGCAGCTCGAAGCTGGTGAGGCTGCCGGCGGCTTCGGTTTGCGAGATCGACAGCAACTTCAAGGCATCCGCCGGCGATTTCAGCCCGACAACGGCGGTCTCGATTGCGCGCGGCTTCGGAAACAGCTTCAGGGTCGCCGCGGTGATGATGCCAAGCGTGCCCTCCGCGCCAATGAAGAGATTGCGCAGGTCATAGCCGGTATTGTCCTTTTTCAGTTTCGACAGCGCGTTGAGCACGCGCCCGTCGGCAAGCACCACTTCGAGCCCCAGCGCCATCTCGCGCGCCACGCCATACGCCAATGCAGCGGTGCCGCCGGCATTGGTCGAGAGGTTGCCGCCGATGGTGCAGCTTCCCTCGGCGCCGAGCGAGAGCGGAAACAGCCGGTCGACGTCACTTGCGCGCCGCTGCGCCACCTGCAGCACCACGCCGGCTTCGCAGGTCATGGTGTTGGAGGCGGTATCGATCTCGCGGATCTTGTCCATCCGCCTCAGCGAGATCACGACCTCGCCATGATGCGGCGTCTGCCCGCCGACCAGGCCGGTATTGCCGCCCTGTGGCACCAGCGCGATGCGATGCGCCGACGCAAGCTTGCAGATCGCGGCGACTTCCGCGGTCGAGCCTGGGCGTAGCACCAGCGGCGAGCGTCCCTGGAACAGGTTGCGCTCCTCGACGAGGTAGGGCGCAATGTCGGTGGCGTCAGTCACCGCATATTTGTCGCCGACAATGGCGCGGAACTTGTCGATCAGTTCCGGCGGAAGCTGCGGCGCGGGCGGTTCTGCGATGTTCATCCCGGTCTCTTTCACTCCGGCCGCCTTCATTCGCGGCCCACGGCTGCGCGGCGCAGCCGGTCGTTGATGGCTTCGCCCAGACCTTCACCCGGAATGGGCATCACCGCGATCGCACGCGCGGCCCTGGTGTCGAGCGCGCGGAGATAGCCGAACAGATTGGCGGCGGCCTCGGCAAGATCGCCGCCAGGGGACAGATTCATCACGGCGGCCGCCGAATCAACCCCCGATATGCTCAAGGGCCCAAACGCCAGAAGCGCCTCTCCGGGCTCGATCCTGTCAGCATTGAGTCGCACGCGCGTGTGCGGGGCGTAGTGGGAGGCAAGCATGCCCGGCGCGAGCGGCCTGCCGCCGTCGCCCGGCGCGAGCGGCTGGCCGTTGTCGCTTTCGGCGTCCGCCGGAAGTTGGTCGAGCCTGTGGCCGAGCACGCGCTCGATCTCCGCGCGCGGCAGCCCGCCCGGCCGCAACAGCGTCGCGCGCTCGAAGCAGCCGACGATGGTTGATTCGACCCCAACCTCGACCGGGCCGCCATCGACGATCAGGTCGATGCGCCCCGAAAGGTCGCTTGCGACATGCGCCGCTGTGGTCGGCGAGACATGGCCGGAGAGATTGGCGGAAGGCGCCACCACCGGCCGGCCGAGGGCGCGCAGGATGTCGTGGGCGATGGCGTGGGCGGGCACGCGCACCGCGACGGTATCGAGCCCCGCCGTGGCGAGCTCCGCCACCGGGCAACCTTCCGTTTTTGGCAGCACCAGCGTCAGCGGCCCCGGCCAGAATGCTTCCGCCAAAGCGGTCGCCACCGCATCGAATCGGGCAATCCGGCGCGCGGCGGCGAGATCGCCGACATGCGCGATCAGGGGATTGAAGGCCGGCCGTCCCTTGGCCTGGTAGAGGTGGGCGATCGCGGTCGCATTGGTGGCGTCGGCGCCGAGCCCGTAGACGGTCTCGGTCGGGAACGCCACCAGGCCGCCTCTCACGAGTACGCCGGCGGCCGCCGCGGTCCCGGCGGTTCCGGCCGGCAGGATCCGGGTTTTCAGGCTGGTTTCCACTGTGACTAGAATCCTCGAATGCGCTGCTTGCGGTCGCCCCAACCCGACGCTATAAGCCGCGTTCTCAGTCGGAGTGTGGCTCAGCCCGGTAGAGCACTGCGTTCGGGACGCAGGGGTCGCAGGTTCGAATCCTGCCACTCCGACCATGAAATTCCTATGCTTTTCGTCTTTTTTTCACGACAGGCAGCCAAGCCAACCCCGGAAATAACCCCAGATACGACGTTCTGCTTTGGTTTCGACGTGATTGCCTGGCTGCGTCGCGCAAGAAGTCCGGATGAAGATGGCCGTAGGTATCGAGTAGGACTTCGACGGACATCCCGAGGAACCCGGCCGCCTTCCACGGGGCCGCGCCCGGCCCCTTTGGCTGGCAGTGCCACACGAACCGGAGCCAGATTCGACACGGTGCTCTCTCACAACTTGTAAGAAGCGCGGATACCAGCATGGTCGGCCGGGAAATCCCTAATATCGTGCGTGACGAGAAGCATCGCGTCTACTCAACTCAGCTCAGTATGCGAACACCGGCCTGCACACTTCCGCTGTATCCTTCGAGATCTACAGCGACGTGCCAGCGGCCGGCGCTGGGCACTTGCAGGCGAAATGGAGACCGCGTCGCGCGCCCACCGAAGTAGCGATGCTGGCCACCTTGACGGTAGTTGGCAAAATTTGAGCTATCCATAATGAGGGATCGCGACACTACGATCCAGTAATCGAGGAAGAGGCAAATTGGCTGGGGCCAGCATTGTTGGTTTCCGAGGAGGCGGCGAAGCACATTGCTCGCATGAGTTTGCCTGTCGCTAAAGCCTCCGAGGTTTACGGGGTCAGCGAGGACTTGATGCGTATGAGGCTTAATGTGACGGGAGCATTGATCAGAGCCGCCAGACGTGCGACCGGCTGATTGCGAAATTACCCGCCGACCTTCAATTTAAGCTCTCCTTGACCGACGCGCACCGCATATTTCGCAACGGCCAATGTTTCCGCCGTTTCCGCCGGGCGCGGCTCCAGCCGGCCTTAGATGATACCCGGTTAGACAACGACCATCCTTAATCTCATGGGCGCTGCTTTCCTAACCCGCGCATCGTGGCCGGATCTCCCGGACGAGTTTGCCCGCCCCTGCTACTCTGCATGCGATCTTCTATCGATCGACTGCAACCACACCGTTATGAGCGACAGGATAAGGAACGCGATCGTTGATTTTCCTGCATTTTCGTCCGAGATTACTCGTGTTCATTGCGTTCTGTTGAGATCGTTTCTGGTGCGAAACTGGTGCGGTAGACGTTGAACGTCTGGAGGACCATGGATTTACGCATGAAGACGAATGCGAACGTCGAGCTCGACGCCGGCAGTAAGACATTTGCCTCGGGCCTCCTGCCGGATTTGATCGCTGCGCTACGCCGCAGCCGTAAGGGCGATCTCGTCGCCGTGATCAGCAGCGATCCGAACATCGGCTCCGATCTCGAGGCATGGTGTCGCTTCACCCGCAACAGTTTGGTCGACACTGCGGTCGAAGACGGTCGCACGCGATGGGTGCTTCGGTACGGAGAGGCCCCCCGAGAATGTAGGAGAAGATCGGCCTGTCGGCTCTCGACTATGGCTTTACACCAACTTCGATTGCAACCTCAGCTGCGACTATTGCTGCGTGCGCTCGTCACCCAAGGCTCCGCGGCGCGCGCTAGGCGTCCAGCGGGTGCGCAGGATCGCGATCGAGGCCAGGGAACTCGGCGTGAGCGAGATTTTTGTCACCGGCGGTGAGCCGTTCATGCTGCCGGATATTGGCGAGATCCTCACCGCATGTGCTGCGGCGGCGCCTACTACGGTCCTCACCAACGGCATGCTGTTTGCCGGAAGTCGGCTCGAAACGCTGCGTGCGTTGCCGCGCGAGCGCGTAACCTTGCAGATTAGCCTCGACAGCCCCACGCCGGAGCGCCACGAGAGCCATCGTGGAAATGGGACATGGGCGCGCGCGTGGCAGGGAATCGAGCGCGCCCGGGCTGAAGGATTCCGCGTGCGATTGGCGGCGACGCTGTCGACGGATGCGGAGGCCGAGGAGTTCCGCAGCTTCCTTGACGCCCATCACGTTAGCGAGGAGAACCGGGTGATCAGGCGGATTGCCCTGCGAGGTTCCGCCACGCAGGGCATCGCCTTGGCAAGGGCAGACTTGGTTCCCGAGGTGACGATTACGGCGGAAGGCGTCTTTTGGCATCCGGTCGGAGCCGAGGACAACGATCTGCTGGTCAGCCGCGAAATCTTTCCACTCGCTGAATCGTTCGCGGCTGTACGCCGTGCCTTCGATCTCGAATCTGAGCATCAGCGCCGGTTGGCAACGATCTTCAATTGCGCCTGAAGGCGCAGACTGCGCTTAGAGCTGTATCGGGTTTTGGGTCGGCCGCTAGGTCAAAGGCCGCGTTAAGAAGCCTTGTTGCGCGGAGGCTTCCCGCAACTCACCGTATGCTTCAAGCTGCGGCGCTATCCATTCGCGCAACCCTTCCGCTTCGAGCACAGGACGATGGGCCGGGTTGTCGAAGTTCATCCCGAACAGAGCTTTGGCAAACTGCTGCTCCAAGGCGGGGTCCAGATCCGACCGCGCCGTGAACATGCAGTGATTGTAGGGTGGCGAGGTCCAGATCTCGGTCAGCGCGCCTTCCGGTACGAGACGCTCGTTGCGCACAGCGTTCCAGAATGGGCTGCCAATTGCGCCGGCATCGGCGCGGCCGTCGAGGACCGCACGAACGACCTCGGACTCGCTCGTACCCGTGTCTCCGTGTTTCCCGACGTCGCTATTGAAGCGCAGGGTTCGGTAGTCTTTCACCTCAACCAGTCCCTCGCGCTGCAGAAAGTAAACCGGGAGGATTGCCGCGTGACCGCTGTCGCGGCTACCGAGCGCCAGGGTGCGGCTCTTGAGATCAGCGAGGGTAGCGACGGCCCCACCGGTGACCGCGACAATCTTGGTCATCCAGCCCACATCCGTATCGCGCATCGCGATCGGTCGGCAACGATGCTCGCTCCAGGCGTCGGCCTGGATATAGGCGAGGTTCGTATTCCATCCGATGTCGATGCGCGGCAGCCGATCGCCGGGCGAGGCCAGGAGGGCAGCGACCTGCGCCTCGTAGCTCTGAAACAGCACCACCTCGACGGGGAGACCCGCTTCCTCCAGAAAGTAGCGCCGCATGCCCTCCCAGATACCAACCACCTTTGGATCATAAGCGACGGCGCCTACCCAGATCGTCTGGTTCATGATTGCATCTCGCTTCTCGGGCTCAATATTCAAATGCGATCGATCGCGATGCGAGCGCTGCCTCGCGGCGCAACGCTCTCCCGCTCAGAACAGCGGTATTCCCAATACGGCTTTGCCGATGAACTCGCGCAGAACATCGCCTGTTGGCGCCATGACAGCGCCCGCATGGGCGTCGCGGAACAATCGCTCGATGGCCAGATGCTTGGAAAACGCGGCGCCTCCGCACACCCGCATCGCTGCCGAGGTAACGGCGATGGCAACATCACCTGCCGCCGCCTTGCTCTCGAGCACGCGCAGCATGGTGGTGTCTCGGGGGCGCTCAAGATGATCGACGAGATCGTCGACGCGCGCCGCAAGCCCATCGGTGTCAATCTGCATTGTCGCAAGCTGTGCGCGAAGGGTCGGCAGGCTTTCGCCGAGGGTCTGGCCCAAATGCTCGAAGCGAGCGCCATTGAGATGCGCCGCGGTCCCCGCCAGCGCGGCCCGGCAAAGACCAAGCGCGACCGCCGACGCTCCGAGGTTGAATAGCGGAAGCACGACCTCCAGCATTGCCTTGAACCCTGCGCCATCGTCGGTCAGCTGGAAACCAGCTGCGACCTCGCAATCATCAAGGGTCATCGGCGCGGAAGCGTTGGCGCGCAACCCAAGACCATCCCACGGGCCGGCGACCGACAGTCCGGGTGTGCTACTGGCGACAAGATAAAGGGTTGAATCCGTTGGACTCATGCCTTCAGGGGCGAGCGCCGAAACAACGTAGCTTTGCGCATGGCCGGCGCTGGTCACCCATGATTTCTTGGCCGTGAGGCGCGCGTTGTCAGCGTTTCGCTTCGCTCGCGAGACGGGTGCCCAGAAGTGGCTGCGTGATCCAGCTTCGCTGAATGCCAGGGTGGTCAGGTGTTTTCCGGCCGAAATGTCTTTGAGCGTCTGAGCGACCGTGGCACCCGGACGGGCCGCCGCAATCATTGCGGTAGCACTCATGTGCATCAAGTAAACCATCGCGACGGACGCGTCCGCCTCTGCAAGCGTCGCGATGACGGCAGCCAGGGTCCGGGGTCCCAGGGCCGAGCCGCCTATCTCAGTTGGCAGCATGACTCCCAGCAATCCGGCCGGACCAAGCGCCGCGATTGCCTCGGACGAAAATCGAGCTTCCTTGTCGTTTTGCCTGGCTGCCGGTGCGAGAATGCGATCGGCGATTTCTTTGGCATTCGAAACTGCGGTCTCGTGATTCATGACGATCCTCGACAGCTAGTGATTGGCTACCAAGTTCGAAAATATCGATCCGCTACCTTTGCGACCGATGCTACGCGACCCGCGCCATCGGATCAACATAGCTTCGGGTTCGGCAGGCCGTTGCCTACCAACAGCCAGTACAGAGCGTCGTCATTACGTTCTTCAAAGCCGTCTTGTTACATCACCTGAAATCTATTTTTTTGTGACGTCGGCGAGACCTTGGCGGCGCTTGCCCGCTGCCGGGGAGAACGCTACCAATAACCGGCAACAGCGTGACAAGGCTTGTCTGGCGATGGCGATCAATGATGGCGGGGTTCCGCCCATCCTCGCGCAAAAACATTACGCGCAGCCGTCCGCATTCACGCCGGAAAATCTGCTGCGCGAAGCGCGCAGGCAAAAGCGGATTACGGACTCCAGCATTCCCGACGTCTGCGTGCTCGATCCTGATGGCGACATCGTGCGTAGCCTGCTCGCTCGTGGCGAAGCCCGGCTCGAACCGGCATGGGCCTGCTACCACACCCAGCTCTACACTTTTAGCCGCGGCGGGATTTGTTTTGGGATTGTCGGCTGCGCCGTCGGCGCCTCGTTCGCGGTGCTGATTGCGGAGGAAATGTTCGCATCGGGCTGCAAACTCCTGATCAGCGTCACCTCCTCCGGACAGATCGTGCCGGTACGCCCGCCGCCTTATTTCATCACCATCGAACGCGCGCTGCGCGACGAAGGTACCAGCTATCACTACATGGCGGCGTCCGACTATTCGCATGCTGATGCCGGATTGATCTCGGCGCTCAATGGCGCCTTCGACGAATTTTCCGTGCCGGTGCTCACCGGGGCGACCTGGACGACTGACGCACCGTTCCGGGAAACCCAGCCGGCGATCGACGGAATGCGCGAACGGAACCTGATGGCAGTCGAAATGGAAGCCGCTGCGCTTTACGCGTTCGCGCAAGTCCGACAAAGGTCCGTCGTCTGTTTTGCCCATGTGACAAATCAAATGGGACGTGTCGACGGCGATTTTGAAAAGGGCGAAGCGGACGGCAGCCATGACGCGCTTCAATTGATCGCGATCGCCGCCGCTCGCCTGCAGTCATGGCTGCGATGAGCATCGCGGCGCTCGGGATCATTTGCAAGGCGCCGCAGCCTGGCCGCTCAAAGACGCGGCTTGCGACGGCCATTGGCGAGGTTGCAGCGTCAGAGTTATCCGCCTGCTTCGTGCGCGATGTCGCGGCAGCAATCGAGGCGGTACCCGAGGCGCTCGGCAGGCGCGGCTACGGCGTCTATGCCCCAGCGGGCGCCGAAGACATCATGCAGCAGCTGCTTCCGGCAGGGTTCGGACTGTTGCTGCAGGCTGGCGACGATCTAGGGCATGTATTGCTTGGCGCTACGCGCGCTCTCCTGCTTGCCGGACATGACTGCGTCGTGCTCGTCAATGGTGATAGCCCGACCCTGCCGCCGCGTTTGCTGACTCAGGCTGTTGAAACGCTGCGCCAACCCGGAGACCGGATGGTGCTTGGGCCAGCAAGCGACGGTGGCTACTATCTCATCGGCTTGAAGCATCCGCACAAGCACTTGTTTACGCAGATCGCATGGGGAACAGAGACGGTCGCTCGCAGTACATGCGAGCGCGCTGCCGAAATCGGGCTTGCCACGACGTTGCTTCCGGAATGGTACGACGTCGACGATATTGAAACGTTGCGTTGGCTGCAGGACGAACTGGCCGGCCATTCGAGCCGGTTTCGTGGTGGCGGCTTTGCCGCGGCGAGCCGGGCCTTTATGAAGGCGGCGCCGCAGATAAGCCCGTGACGGCAATGCCAGGAGCTATCGCGGTCCAACTCGGTCGGCTGATGCGCTCCGCCAACAACTTGCCGCCGCTTCACCTGTTGGCCGGGATCGGCACCCTCCTGGGCGTTTCGACCCTGGTGACGCCCTTTGCCTTCGAAACCTATGGCGACAATGCCTTCATCGCTCTCACCATCGCCGCAGGTCTGCTGACGATCGTAGCGACACGCCTGGTCGAGCGCGCGCCACCTGATCGAGCGCTATGGCTTATCTTTGGGCTTGGGATTGCGCTGAGAGTCTATGCGCTGCTGTTCGATCCGCTTCTGTCCAGTGACATTTATCGCTATGTCTGGGATGGCAAGGTGCAGGCTGCGGGCATCAATCCTTATCGCTATATGCCAGCCGATGAAGCGCTGGCGTTTCTGCGCGACGGGATGATCTTTCCTCACATCAACCGGGCTGATACGGCCGTAACCATCTATCCGCCCGTCGCGCAGTTCTTCTTCCTCATTGTTACCCGGTTCGGTGAAAGCGTGACTGTGATGCGCTTCGCGCTGCTGGGGTGCGAGGCAATCACCGTCACAATGATCATGCTCCTGCTGCGGCGTATGAACCGCCCGGTGACGCGCGTGGTCGCCTATCTCTGGCACCCACTTCCCCTGTGGGAGATTGCCAATAGCGGCCATGTCGACGCGCTGATGGTTGCACTGATGCTGCTGGGCCTGTGGATTGCCCTGACTGGTCACGCTCTCCGCGGAGCCGTGTTGATCGCGTTTTCGATGCTGGTGAAACCGTATGTCGCGCCCGTGCTGGCCGGGATCTGGCGACCGTGGAATCTCAAAATGCCGCTCGTCGTGATCGCTACCGTCGCGCTTTGTTATCTTCCCTATCTGTCGGTCGGCTGGGGAGTTCTCGGATTCCTGACCAAAGGCTATCTGACGGAAGAGGGCATCAGTGCCGGCAACGATCTCTGGCTGTTGTCGCTTTGGCGCCTGGTGTTTGGTGAGCATCAAGGTGATGTTGTCGCCTACGTCGTCCTGGCCGCGCTGGTCCTGGTGTTCAAGGGGCTCTCCGTGGCCCGCAGCTCTGATCGCACGGTCGCCTCGCGTCTCGCCGACATCAACATGCTGTTACTCATCACCCTCCTGTTGTTGTCGCCTAACTATCCCTGGTATTTTCTCATCGTCGCGCCGTTCGCCGCCCTGTGCGGCTCCGCGCCAACATGGGTCGTGTCGATTGGCGCGCTGTTATTGTCCGAGCAGCTCGACTGGGATTTCTACATTCCAAGAATGGTGACCAAGTCGATTCTGTTCGGAGGTCTCTTGCTGGCTTTGGCTCTTACTGCCTTACGGACCCACATGCAGCGGATTGCACAGGAAGGGTTATCGCGATGAGCCTCTCCGGCGAAGGGACGGGGGCAGGTACGCAAGCGCCGTTCGACCCGCGCCGCTATCACGAGTCGGTCACGGCGGAGCGTACCGAGATCGGCCAGCGCCCGCCGGTCTGCCTCTATCTGGAAGTAACCAACCGCTGCAATCTGCTGTGCACCACGTGTCCACGCACCTACGAGGAACTCGAGCCGCCGGCCGACATGAACTGGGATCTGTTCACGTCGATTGTAGATCAGGTACCCACTCTCGCGCGCGCCGTTCTGCACGGCGTCGGCGAGCCGATGCTGGTCCCGAACCTGCCCCGGATGGTCAGATACCTGAAGGAGCGCGGCGCTTACGTCCTGTTCAACACCAATGGAACGGTCCTCAGTGAGCGCAATGGCCGTGCGCTGATCGACGCCGAGCTTGATGAGCTGCGTGTATCGCTCGACGCGTCAAACCGCGAGAGCTTCAAGGCGATCCGTGGCAGGGATTATTTCGGCCGCATCATCCGCAACGTGCGCGCGTTTCGCGAGTTGCAGGAAAGAGAGGGGCACACCAGACCGCAGGTTTCCCTGTGGCTCACAGGCCTGAAGGAGACTGTTGAGGAACTCCCGGCATTTGTGAAAGTTGCAGCCGAGATCGGTGTCAAGGAAGTCTATCTGCAACGGCTTGTGTTCTTCACTGAAGCGGCCATCGGCAAGGCGCGTCCGGATCAGGCCCTGTTCGAGCGCCTGACCCAGGAGGAAGCAGTCTATCTGAAGCAGGCCGAGGAGCTGGCGCGTTCCCTCGGCATAACCTTCAACGCATCGGGCGCGGCGAGCGAGCCGGGGCTAAGTTTGAAGGGCAGCGGCAACGGTTCGCCTTGGTCGCCGTGCCGGCGGCCGTGGTCGTTGATGTATTTCACGGCCAACGGCCGGGCCTTGCCCTGCTGCATCGCGCCGTTTTCGCAGCATGGCTACGACAACTATACGCTCGGCCATGCGAGGCGGCAGTCCCTCCGGGAGATCTGGAACGGGCCTGCGTATCGCGACTTTCGTACGGCGCTCCTTTCAGACAAGCCGCCGAAAAGCTGTGCCAATTGCGGCCTGCGCTGGAGCCTGTGAGCGAGGTGACCAATGAGATCGGCGCACGGCGTCACCCGGTCGTCTCGGCGGTCATTCCGTGCCTCGACGAGGAAACGGCGATTGGCCAGGTCGTGACCGCGGTGCTGGCGCAGAATGTAAGCGAGGTTGTCGTTGTCGACGGCGGCTCACAGGACCGTACGACTGAACGAGCGGAAGCCGCGGGAGCTCGCGTGATTGTCGAGCCCCGGCGCGGCTACGGCCGCGCGATCCAGGCGGGCATCGCCGAAGCGCGCGAAGATGCCGACGTTGTGGTCTTCCTCGATGGCGATGGCAGCGATCCTGCTGAATTCATTCCCGATCTGGTATCGCCGATTGTCGCCGGGCAAGCCGTCTTCGTTCTCGGCTCGCGCGTTCGCGGTTCGCGCGAGCCTGGGAGCCTGGCCCCACAGCAACTCTTCGCGGCCTATGTCGGCAGGATACTCCTGCGCCTCGTCTATGGCGCGAGCTTTACCGACCTGTCGCCGTTTCGCGCCATCCGTCGGGACGAACTCATGCATCTCGGCATGAAGGAAGAGACATATGGCTGGAACCTGGAAATGCTGATGCGCGTCGCGGCCGCCCGCCTGCCGGCGCTGGAAATCGCCGTCGGGCAGCGGCGCCGGATCGGCGGCGTATCGAAGGTCTCCGGCAATCTCATCGCCGGCATTAAGGCGGCCTGGTCCATTTCGACGACGTTTGTTCGCCTCGCGCTCGAGCTGCGAACGCCTCGTGAACGATGATTGCTGGGAGCGGTTGTCAGCGCGTGCCAGCGCGATCCTCGCAGGCAATGATATCCCGCGGAGATTTTCGACCCACCGGCTCCGGTGGCGAAAACACTGCCAGGTATCCGCCATCGCCTGCGAGCTGATATCTTGCGATCTCGCGATAGCCGACGGCGGAAAGTTCGCAGCGCAGGAGTTCGATCGGCGTGCCGTGTTCCGATGTCGGAAGCTCGAGGTCGACAATGCCGACCCGCGCGCCTGGCTTCAGGGCGGGCGCGAGATTGTAGAGGAAGGCATAGGGCTGGCTTATCTCGTGATACATGTGCACGAGGATGGCGGCATCCAGTGAGGAAGCGGGCAGGCGAGGGTCGTGTGCTTCGCCCAGCGCGAATATGACGTTTGTCAGCTTCAAGCGTTGCGTTCGCTTGGCGAGCGCGATGAGGTAATCCCGCCTCACGTCCTGGGCGATCACCGAGCCGACGCGGCGCGACAGCCGGACCGTGTGGTAGCCGCTGCCTGCACCAATGTCGCCGACGGTCATGCCTGGCTTCAGTTCTAGAAGACGGGCGATCTCGCCGGCCTCATCCCTGGCGTCGCGGCGCTCCTCGGAGGCGCGGCTCGGGCCGACGATCTGTGCAACCGGGCGCTGCGGAGAGGGGAATTCCTTTGCCGGGACTCCTGGCGGCGCCAGATAACTAATGTCAGCAGCATGTGCGCAAGTTGCGCCCAGCGCCACAACTAGCGTCGCTGTGCGGGTCAATGCCATCATCTGCTCGTCTCTCACACAAAACGGTGAAGGCTAGCTCGCGATGTTGAAGAACCAGCCGAGAAGTCCCTTCCTGTCGCGCACGGCGGGCACGTTGCGGCGCAGCCACGCATCGAAGCCGAGACTGCGGCCGGCGCCCTCGAGCACAAACAGGAACATCAGCAAGGCCAGGAACATGTACGTCCACGGCCACTCGGCCGGATTGCCATAGAGACCGAGCCACAGTTGCAGCACATAGGCGATGGCCAGCACGCCAACCAACCGCACGGCAAGCCCAAGCATCATCGATGCGGCGAACACCAGCTCGGCAAGAAAGACAATTGGTCCGAAGATCGTCATGTTGGGCAACACGACATCCTTCATGAACGTGCGGTGAAACTCGAAGGCCGCGTGGGTCGTTTCCTGTTCGGTCCAGTATTGCAGGCCGTCGGACACGGGCAGCGGCAGTTTCCACAACATCCCCTGGAACCACATGCAGCCGATCAGGACTCGGACCAGCCAGATTCCCAAGTGTCGGCCGGTGCGTTGCTCCGAATCCTCTCGCCAATTCTGGAAGGCCACTGCAATGCCGGCGAGCAGCAGGACCCAGAACAGCGCCAGGACTAAGTAGCGCCAGTTTCCCAGACGGAGATAATCACCCGTATTCGCGGTCAGGAATTGCCACGCATTGGTGAAGGGATTGTTGGACATAAGCGGGTGCTCCAGAGATTTGGATAGCTACTCTGCGTAAGGCGCACCACCGCGCGAACGATCGAGAGGCGCGCCTACCTGGGCTACTACGCAGCAGAACATGCAATCATTACGCTGCATTGAACGCTTCGACAGCGCGCCAACCCGCTGTTGCGAACGACCGGATCGAGAACCGGGACGACTGATCTGTGAAACACACAATCAGTGGCTCGAACGAACCTCTCCGATGTTCATTGCGCGCTGATCCAGTTTTCTGATCCCGTCAGCTTAACCGACACATCCGAAAACGAAAGCTGCAATGGCTTTCCGTCGGACGTCCCGCGGTGATCTGTTGAGATCAGGAGTGGGCCAGCCTTCTTGTAGCCCGCCCACGTCGCGATCACCAGTTTGGGCGGCTTGTTTCCGCCGCGGTGGTAGGCGATCTCCTTTATCTGCTTGTCCGGGCCAACGTACAGATCCCAGGTGTCGCCGCGGTCGTAGCCACCCTCCGAAGGATATTTCACCACGAGCCGTTCAGCGGAAGCGTCACCCAGCGGCAGTTTCTGCGTGCCCTCATCGGTCACGGTGGGGCCGTCCCATACGACGTGGAAAGGGAGGATCAACCAATATTGATCATTCATGAATGCCGGATCGATTTCGTTCTTTACGGCGTCGCTTTGGCCGCTGAGTTGCGAGCGCTGATAGGTAACCTTGACCGGGTTGCCTTCCTTGTCTTTCCCCTCGTAGGAGACCGTGTCGGTCTTCGGGCTCCACTCCCATCTGCGAGTCAGTTTGACACCGGGCAATTCGGCGTTCCAAGTGTAGCGGATTGCCTCGATTTGCCCAAACGAATCAACGCCGTAGGTCTTTGCCATTTGTTCGGCAATCGGTGGGAGCTGTTGCGCCCGGGAAGTCGCAGGGAGGATCAACAGGATGCTGAAGGCAAAAAGGCGGATCACATCGAGTCGGCTCATTTCTCTGCGGGCCTGAGTACTGCTCATGTTGAGCTCCTTAGGTTTGGGTGCAGTCGCGTTGAACGAGCTGAGGCCGCCCAGAATACCGGAAATTGTGGGTTATGTACTGTTAGATGTCGTAGCTCTGCCAGCGGCGGCCGCAATTGCAGCCTTTCGATTCTCGCACGACTTCGAGCACTGCTTGGCGAAGCTGCCAAGGCCTTCCTTAATGGCGGCTCGAAGCCGGGAAGGTGACGCCTGCGAGGTTAATCCTCAAAACTCGGTGGCACGAGCTCTGTCGCGCGATGACAGGCGATGTAGTGATTTGTTCCGATTGATTCAGGCAGCGGCAAGCTCTTGCGGCATTGGTCGATGGCCGATGGACAGCGCTGCGCAAACCGGCAGCCTGGCGGCGGGTCGACCGGGCTCGGCGGATCTCCCTTGACCAGGTAGTGCTGCTTCAGCGTGTCCCGGGTCGGGCCGGGCGGGGCGGCGGCGGCAATGAGCGACCATGTGTAGGGGTGACGCGGCTCGGCAAAGATGGTTGCGGCAGGCGCTTGTTCGACGATCTTGCCGAGATACATCACCGCGATCTCATCGCAGAATTGCTGGATCACGCCGAGATCGTGCGAAATGAAGATATAGGTCAGCTGTCGCTCGCGCTGCAGTCGCTTCAGCAAGTTTAGAATCTGGGCCTGGATGGCGACGTCGAGGGCGGAGACGGCTTCATCGCAGACGATCAGGTCAGGTTCTGGTGCCAGCGCCCGGGCAATGCAAAGCCGCTGGCGCTGGCCGCCGGAGAATTGGTGGGGGAAGAGATTGGCGGCGTCCGACGGAAGTCCGACCTCGCCAAGCAGCCGGCGCACCCGGTCGTCGCGTTCGCCGGCGGTGCCGATGCCCAACAGATCGAGCGGCTCGCGGATTTGATCGCCGGCGCGTCGTCTCGGATTGAGCGCGGAGAACGGATCCTGGAACACGATCTGCAAATGCTTGCGCACCTTGCGCAGGCCGTTGCCCGTCAAGTCCAGGATATTTCGGTCACCGAATACGATCTGGCCGGAGGTCGCGGGAACGAGCCTCATGATCGCTTGCGCCGTCGTGGACTTTCCGGAGCCGCTCTCGCCGACAATGCCGAAGCTGGTGCCGCGCCTGACGCGGAAGCTGACGCCGTCGACGGCATGCACGAAGGAGGGGGCTTGCAGGGGCCGCTTCCTGCCGGCCTCGAAGTGAACGACGAGATCGTTCACATTGAGGACAAACTCCGACGAAGCGGGTGGCGCGGCGGCCTGGAGCGCAGTCATGCGGCCAGCTCCGATTTTCGCCAGCAGGAAACCGCATGGTCGTCTGCGATCGGCTCCAGTGCGGGCTGGAGACGCGACCTGCAAAGCTCGCTCGCGTCCCGGCATCTTGCCAAGAAGGCGCAGTCCGGCCCGCGCGCGCCCAGCGGCGGCACCATCCCTGGAATTTCGGCGAGGTCCGACCATGCCTGCGGCGATCGCCATCCCAGTTTGAGGTGCGGCACGCAGCCTAATAGACCCCTGGTGTAGGGATGGCATGGATGGCGTACCACACTGTCGGCGTCGCCGGATTCGATGCAGCGCCCGGCATAGAGCACCGAGACCTTGTCGGCGAGTTCTGCAACCGCACCGAGATCGTGGGTGATGAGGACAATCGCCGTCTTGGTTTCCTGCTGCAGATCGGCGAGCAAGTTGAAGATTTGCGCCTGCACCGTCACGTCCAGGGCCGTGGTGGGCTCATCGGCGATCAGCAGCTTCGGCCGGCCGGCGAGCGCCATCGCGATCATCACGCGCTGGCGCATGCCGCCTGAGAGCTGGTGCGGGTAGGCCTTCACCCGCTGCTCGGGAGCAGGAATCTGCACGGCGCGGAGCAGGGCGATTACCTGTTCTTCGGCTTCGGCCGAGCCTGCTCGGCAGTGCCAGCGCAATACTTCGGCGATCTGATCGCCGACCGTGAACAGCGGATTGAGCGCGGTCATCGGCTCCTGGAAAATCATCGAGATGCCGTTGCCGCGCAGGCTGCGCATCCGCTTGGGCGATGCCGACAGGATGTCCTCGTCCTCCAGCAAAATCCGGCCGCCGGTGACAACGAAATCCTCCGGCAGCAGCCGCATGATGGCCAGTGCGGTCATGCTCTTGCCGCAGCCGGATTCGCCAACGAGCGCCATTGTCCGCCCGGCCTCGACCGAGAACGAGAGGTTTTCGAGCACCGGCACCACTTCACCCGTGCTGCCGCGCATGCCGACGCTGAGATTTTCCACCTTCAGCAGCGCGCTCATCACATCCTCCGGCGCAGGCGTGGGTTGATGGCGTCGTTCACGCCGTCGCCGACCAGGCTGATCGACAGCACCGCTAGGAAAATCGCGGTGCCGGGAAAGATCACCGCCCACCAGGCGTCGAGCACATAGTTGCGGTTCTGGCCGAGCATCAACCCCCAGCGCATGGTGTTGGGATCGCCAAGGCCCAGAAAGCTCAGGCCTCCCTCGAACAGGATGGCGACGCCGATGGCGAGGGTCGCCGAGACGATGACGGGAGGCAGGGCATTCGGCAGCAGCACACGCAGCATCAGATATGCATCGCCCGCGCCGGCCGCGCGCGAGGCCTTGACGAAATCCAGGTTGCGCAACCGCATAAACTCGGCGCGGGTCAGGCGAGCCGCCGAGGTCCAACTGACCGCGCCGATGGCGAGCGTAATGGTCGTGAGCTTCTGGCCGAACAGAGTGACGAGCACCATCGCAAACAAGAGTGGCGGCAGGATCTGGAAGAACTCGGTGATCTTCACCAGCGCGGTATCGATCGCGCCGCCGAAAAAGCCTGCCAATGCGCCCACCGTCAGACCAATTGCGATCGTGATCAACGCGGCCACCGCGCCGACGGCAAGGCTTGCGCGTCCGCCGTAGATTAAGCCGGCCAGCACGTCCCGACCGAGATAGTCGGTGCCGAGCCATGCGTCGGCGGACGGCGGCGTGAAAGGACCGCCGACGAGATCGAGCGGGTCAACCGGATAGACCACCGGGCCGATCGCGGTCCCCAGAATGATCACGATGAGCAGGCACGCGCCGCACACGCCCGAGGGGCTGCGCAGGAACTGCCGGAACGCCACGCGTCCGGGCGATGCCGCACGTCGTGCCGGCTGGCCGGAGGATTCGACAGTGAGAGGCGTCGACGTCTCAAGCGTCGTCATGATTGTCCCGTTCGGATGCGCGGATCGATGAGGCGGTAGACGAGGTCGGTGATAATGTTGGCGACCATTACCATCACCGCCGAGAAGAAAAGCACCGCCATCAGTGTTGGATAGTCGCGCCGCAGGATGGAATCGAACACCAGGCGCCCCATGCCCGGCCAGCTGAACACAGTCTCCACCAGGACTGCGCCCGCGAATAGATTGCCGAACTGGTGTCCGACGACGGTCACGATTGGAATGAGCGTGTTCCGCAACGCATGCTTTCCGACCACAATCCATTCGGGCAGGCCCTTGGCGCGTGCGGTGCGGACATAGTCCGCGGACAGAGCGTCGATCATGTTGACCCGCGCGAGCCGGCTGTACTGCGCAATGAACACCAGCGCAAGCGTCAGCGACGGCAATACCAGATGGCGCATGACGTCGATGGCATGAGCAAGTCCCTGCCGGGGATGCACGACGTCGTTCATGCCCGCGACGGGAAGCACCGGCCAGATCGATCCGAACAGCAGTAGCAGCATCAAGCCGGTCCAGAAGATCGGCGCGGCATAGCCGGCCAGCGAGAACAGCGTGACGGCATGACTGACGATGCCGTTCGGGCGGCGAGCGCTGATCACGCCGAGCAGGGTGCCGATGAGGACCGCCAGGACCAGCGCGCAGAGCGCGAGATAGAGCGTCGCCGGCAGCCGTTGCGCGATCAGCTCCAGCACCGGCTGGTTGAAGTAGTAGGAGTAGCCGAAATCGCCGGTCGCCACCTTGCCGAGATAGGTGGCGAGCTGCTCCGGCAGGCTATGGTCGAGGCCGTATTTGGCGCGCAGCGCGGCCACGACTTCGGCCGATGCGCCACCCATCTCTCCCGCGATGACCTGCACCGGGTCACCCGGGGCCAGATGGATCAGGCAGAAGTTGAGCACCAGCACCGCAAGCAGCAGCGCCAGGGCGTTCACGATCTGCCGGAGGAAATGGGTGACGAAGGCCATGAGCTCGGTCTTATCGCAAGGATCTTAGGTCACAGGTTTCAGGTCTTGGGCGGCGTTTCCCAATGCACCTCGTCCAGCGGAGACATCATCCCCCAGATCGAGGTCGGCAGCCCGCCCAGGCCCCTGCTGAACGCATTGTAATAGGGCGTGGCGTTGATGAAGTAGATCGGTACGTCCTTCACCACGATCTTCTGGAATTCCGAGTAGAGCGCTTTCCGCTTTTCCGGAGAGGTTTCCACGGCGGCCGCCTGCAGCAATTCATCGACCTTCGGGTTGCTGTATTGCTGCGTGTTGGACCAGATGATGCCCTTGCGGATGTTCGAGCTCAGATAGGTCCTGTTGACGCCGATCACGGGGTCGCCCCAGTTGAACACGGTGTCCATGGTCAGGTCGAAGTCGTAGTTCGACACGCGCTGGGCCCAGGTCGGGAAATCCGGCGCCGCCCTGACCTCCAGGTTGATGCCGACACGCTTCAGCTGCGAACGAAGATATTCGGCGACATTGCGCTGCTGCTCGTCCGCGCCCGGAATATAGTCGATCGTGAGCCCGAAGCGCGAGCCGTCGGCGCCCTTCGGATATCCGGCCGCGTCGAGCAGCTCGGCGGCCTTGGCGTAATCGACCTTGTAACTGTCGACGGCCTTCTCTTCGAGCGGAGATCCCGGTGCGATCGGTCCGGTTGCGGGGGCGGCTTTGCCGCTCATCAGCTTGCCGACGATGAAATCGCGGTTTGCCGCATAGGCGATCGCTTGGCGGACGCGCACGTCGTCGAGCGGCTTCTTCTTGGTGTTGAAGGCCAGCCAGTTGAGCGGTCCGACTCCGGCAAAGCCCTTGTCGGTCACGACGATGTTGGAGGCTTTTTGCAGACGGTCGATGTCGCGGACGCCGGCGACGAATGGCAGAATGTTGACGTCGCCCCGTTCCATCGACACCAGTGCGGCGTTGGGGTCAGAGACAATGCGGACCACGATCTTGTCCAGCTTGGGCCGACCCGGCATGAAGAACTTGTCGAACTTCTCCAGCGTGTAGTACTCGCCCTGCTTGTATTCCGTCAGCTTGAACGGTCCGGAGCCGATCGGCTTGAGGTTGGCGGGGTGGGTCTTCAAGTCCTGACCGTCGCCATAGACGTGCTTCGGAAGGATCGGCATCAAGGCCGGCGACATCGCGAGCAGCAGCGACGGACTTGGGTGCGACAAACGGATCACCGCCGTGGATGGATCCGGCGTATCGACCTTTTCAACCGCCGCCAGCATCGTCTGGAACGGGTGGTTGGCCTTGATCGCCATGATCGAGAATGCGACGTCCTCGGACGTCACCGGCTGACCGTCATGGAACACCGCGTTCTTGACCAGGTGCAGCGTCACCGACAGGCCGTCCGGCGCGACGTCCCAGGATTGGGCGAGATAAGGCTGCGGATTCCAGTTGTCGTCGTAACGCAACGGGCTAGCGAAGATCTGCGAGCTCGGCATGGCCGTGGCGAGGCCGGATTGCACCGCGCCGTTGAAGTGCCGGGGAACTTGCGTGGTCGCGATCACCGCCGCGTTGCTGCTGGCCGTCTGCGCGATCGAGCGGTGAGAGGTGGTGCAGATCGCAAATAGTCCTATCGCTCCAAGCAAAAGATATCTTCTGATCGACATGGCTAAATCCGCTTTCATGGTTGACTATTCGAGAGCTGGCACCTCTGCGGTGCCATGAGAAACATGCTTTCCTCGCTGCTCATGAGACGAACGAGCGCGCGAGCGCACCATCGAGAATGGCCTCGAGATCGGCGTCGGAGGGCAGGTCGGACGTTCCTATTCCGACAAGCGCGATCGGTGCCGGGTCGAGATCTTCGCCGGTTGCGGGTAACAATGACCAGTCGCTCGAGACCATCTGAAATACCAGCGGCGCGACCTCGCCCGAGACGCGGCACGCGCCTTTGAGGCGCAATAGCTGCGGCGGCAGCGCTTCGATTGCTGTGGCCAGCCGGCTCCGGTCGAACGCGCCGTCCCGCCGGTAGGTCCAGCGCTTGAAGTTCTTTTCGTGATCGAGCGCGTCTTCCTCCACGCCCTCGGCGCGGAAACGCGATCTTCGGCTTCTGGCGATCAGCAACAGGTCAGGCCTTGTGTCGCGCGAGAGGACGTCGATGGGCACATCCGGCCGGACGGTCTGGATTGCGCTTCGGGCCGCCTGCAGCGCAGCTTCGTCTGCGAGGTCACTCTTGCTGAGCAAAACCACATCGCACTTGGCGAATTGACCGCGGACCGTGTCTCCGACGCGTCGATCATGGATCAGCTCCGTGATCCGCGTCGCGTCGGCGAGAACGATGACGCCGTCGAGCCGCAAGTCGGGCTCGACCAATGCGATTTCTGCAATCCGCCAGGGATCGCCGACGCCGCTCGCCTCGATGATGATGCGCTCGAACCGCTCGCCGCCATCCAGAAGCCGTCCGAGCGTTTCGAGGAATCCTGAGCCGATGCTGCAGCAGACGCAGCCATTGGACAGCGACAAGGTGGTGCCGTCGTGGCGTTCGATCAGCGCGGCGTCCACATTGATCTCGCCGAAGTCGTTGACCAGCACGGCATAGCGTGCGGTTGCGGTCGCGAGCAGCCGATTGAGGAAGGTGGTCTTGCCGGCGCCGAGGAATCCGCCGATCACGGTGACAGGAATGGGCGCCGCTCGCCTCATGCGCGCGGGGCCTTTCTCACCTTGCCGCCCACGACCGTTCCCCAGACCGCGACGTCCTTCAGCTTCTCCGGCGCGACCGCAAGCGGGTCGTCTTCCAGCACGGCGAAGTCAGCATATTTGCCGCACTCGATGCTGCCGATCATGCCGTCGAGCTTCAGCGTGTGGGCCGGCCCGATCGTGACCGCCGCAAGCGCCTGCTCGATGGTAAGTGCCTCGATCTCGGAGCCAAGCTTGCGCCCCGAGGACGACACGCGGTTGACGGCGCACCAGGCCGTGAACAACGGCGCGAGCGGCGTCACCGGGGCGTCGGAATGGATCGCGAAGGGCACGCCGATCCGTTGCGCCGTTCCCGTCGCGTCCAGCCGCGCGGCGCGCTCGGGACCCATCGTCAACTCGTAGTGTGAATCGCCCCAGTAATAGATGTGGTTGGCGAACAGGTTGGCGCAGACGCCGAGCGCCTTCATGCGGCGGAACTGCGCGGCGTCCGCCATCTGGCAGTGCTGCAGGGTGTGGCGGTGATCGGGGCGCGGCATCGCGGTCTGGGCGGCCTCGATCGCGTCCAGCGCCAGCTCGGTCGCTTCATCGCCATTGGTATGGATGTGAAGCTGAATGCCTGCCTTGTGATAGGTCTCGACGAGCCGCGGCAGTTGCTCCGGTGCGATGTACCAAAGCCCGTTCGGCGCGCCGTTGTGATAGCCCGGCCAGCGCAATCGCGCAGTGAAGCCCTGGATCGAGCCGTCGACCACGAGCTTGACGATGCCATAGTGGAGCTTGTTATTGTTGCTTTCGCGCAAAGCCGCGATCTTGGCGATGGCCTGTTCGGGCGAATGTGAGACCGAGGCAAGCGCCGGCACCAGCCTGACGCCGAAATCGGGTTGCGTCGTCGCGGTCCGATAGAGATCGACGGTCTGGTCGACCAGGTCGTTGTGCAAGTCGGTGATCGTGGTCACGCCCTGCACACAGGCCGAATTGGCATAGCGCATGACGTCGGCAAGCGTCAGATTTCCGGACAACGGATTGCCGCCCAATGCGCGGAACACGCGAAAACGCGCGGCAATGCCCTGCAGTTCGCCGCTCGCCAGGCCATCGGCGCCGGCAACGACGCCGGAAATGTCGGTCGCGCGGAGCAGTTCGGTCTGCTCCAGAATGATGGTGTTGACATTGCTGATGTGGAAGCTGGCATGGATCACCATGACGGGCCGCGTCGTCGAGACCCGGTCGAGATCCTGCCGCGTCAGCATGCGGCCGCCGATGTGCAGCGGGTCAAATCCCCAGGCGAACAGCGGCGTGGTGGCATCGCCGATGGCGACTTCCGCTTCCTTCAGCCGTGCGACAATGGCATCGATCGAGCCGACGCCCGCAACCAGTTTCCCTTCCGGCGAGCGGCGATCGCCGGCGCCGACATAGGGCAGCGACCACATCATCCCTTCCATGATGTGGCTATGGCCTTCCACGAAGCCGGGAAGCAGGACCTTGTCCGCAAAGCGGTCGTCGAACGCTCCGCCTTTGGCAAACTGCGCGATCTCGACCTCATCGCCGACCGCCACGATGCGCCCATCGCGCACTGCGACATGGGTCGCGAACGGCCGTGATGGATTCATGGTCACGATCTTGCGCGCCGCGAAGACGACGGTGTCCTGGCTCACTCGTGCACTCCCAAGCTCGATGCTGCGAGCCTGATGCGCGGGGCGGGTTCAGATAAGCGCCAGATGCCATGCACAAATGGGGCCAGGGGCATGCAGCCGCCCCGTCACGTCCCGCGACGGCGCGGATTTTGCTTCCCTTTTTGTTGCAACTGCGGGTCAACTGCGGAGGTTTTTCCGCACGGGATTTCAATGGGTAAATTGGTGCCATTGCGTCGGCGTGAGTCGACTGGACAGGTAAGCGTCCTTCCGCCTAGCGATGTTCTGTTCTGGAATTCGCTGTTTCAGGGCCTGGATCGGTCCGGCGCGTTCCTGCAGCTCCAGATACGGCGAATGATCGTGACGGCGATCGAGGACGGTCGCCTGCCGCTTGGGGTTCGCATGCCATCGAGCCGTGATCTTGCCGCGCTGCTCAAGGTATCGCGGAACACGATCGTCATCGCCTATGAGCAGCTCGTGGACCAGAACTTCCTGGTGTCGCGGGAACGCAGCGGCTATTTCGTCGCCGGCCTGCCGAAGCAGATTGGGCCTGTGCCAAGCAATGGGCTCGCCGCGGCGGGCAGCGATGAGAGCCGCTGGACCGAGCGCTTTGCGTTGCGTCCCTCGCAGTTTCGCAACATCGTCAAGCCGCTTGACTGGCAGAGTTATCCCTATCCCTTCATCTTCGGCCAGTTCGATCCGAGCTTGTTTCCGACCAACGACTGGCGTGAAAGCGCGCGGGCTGCCTTGAGCGTTCCCGAAATCAACAACTGGGCAAGGGACATGATCGATGGCGATGATCCTGCCCTGATCGAGCAGTTGCAACGCCAGGTGCTTCCGCGCCGGGGCATCCGTGCCCGTTCCGACGAGATCATGATGACGATCGGAGCCCAGCACGCGCTCTATCTCATCGCGAAGCTGTTCGTGGCCGCCGATACGCCTGTCGGGATGGAGGATCCCGGCTATCCGGACGCCCGCAATATTTTCGGCATGCTCACGTCAAATGTGGTGCCGCTGCGCACTGACGAGCAGGGACTGGTTCCCGACGAGGCATTCGAGCAGTGCAGGCTCGCCTATGTCACCGCCAGCCATCAATGTCCGACCGCCGTTTCCATGTCGCTCGAGCGGCGCCGCGAACTGCTCAGGATCGCTAAGGCGCGGGACATCCTGCTGATCGAGGACGATTACGAGAGTGAATTGATCCCCGAGGGCAACAGCCTGCCGCCGCTGATGAGTCTCGACGTCGACCAGAGGGTGCTCTATGTCGGCAGCCTGTCGAAAGCCCTGGCGCCCGGCCTGCGGCTCGGCTACGTCGTGGCGCCCGCGCCCGTCATTCGTGAGCTGCGGGCGCTGCGGCGTCTCATGCTTCGCCATCCGCCTCTGAACAACCAGCGCGTCGCGGCGCTGTTCATCGGTCTTGGCCACTACCGTTCACACCTGCAACAGGTCGCCCGCGTGCTGCTGGAGCGTGCGAAACTGCTCGACCGGCTGCTGCCGCAGTTCCTCCCGAACTGCAGTTGGACCCGTGCCGCCGGCAGCACGAACTATTGGATTTCCTGTCCGGAAGGCACCGACACCACGCAGCTTGCCGAAGCAGCCCGCGCCAGGGGAGTCGTGATCGAGCCGGGCGATGTCTTTTCGATGCACGAAGCCGCAACCCTCCATTGTTTCCGGCTCGGTTTCTCATCGATCCGCACCGACCGGATCGAGCCCGGCATGGAGCGCCTCGGATCGGTGGTTGCGGGCCGCTGAACCTCGTCACATCAATTCGCTGACGCCCTTGATCGCGCTGCCGATGGCGATAAGCCCGAGGCTTGCGATTGAGACCTGGCGGTGCAGCGCATCGCCGCCGCGGCGGAACGCCTGCTCGCCGATCCAGGTGCCCGCAAGCATGATCGGCAGCGCCAACAGTGAAAGAAACAGGGCTCGCTGGTCGAGCAAGCCGACCAGGGTGGTGCTGATCAGCGCAGCGATCGAGGTGGCCAGGAAAAACACCATGAGCGAGGCCCGCGCTGCCACGCGGCCGAACGGCCCCGACATATAGTACATGACGACAGGCGGGCCTGGCATCGCCGCCAGTCCATTGAAAAGCCCGCAGATCAGGCCGACCAGCATCGTCATCGCCTTTGACGGCGTCTGTGCTACGCGGGCGCCGCCGTTGAGCGCGATCACAGCCGCAATGGTGATGGCGGCAATAAGGATGCGCGCCACCGATGCAGGCACGATGCTCAGCGCCAACGCGCCCACAGGCGATCCGGCAGCGGCTCCGACGATCAGCCAGCGCAGCGACGGCCAATGGCCATCCTGACGGGCGCGCGGAAAGTCCAGCGCACTGCCCATGAATTGCAGGCAGATCGCGATCGGAACGGATTGCGATGGCGGCATGAACATGCCGAGCAGGGGGACCGCAGCCAAAGCGAAACCGAAGCCGGTAAATCCGCGCAACAAAGCCGCGGCCAGGACGGAAAACGCGGTCGCCATGAGGACAGCCGGCGTCAGCGAAGCCGACGCGGCCAGCTCGCTCAGGCGCGCAGTGAGATCAAACATGCCTATCCGTCACCGCGCATCGATGGTGAGCGCTTCTCAATTGAAGCGTCCCGGCATCGAGACGATTCGTCGGCGAAATTGCTTGAATGCGGCGCTAGGCCGTGTGGACTCTTGGGATTCTCAAATCAGATTGAACGTGATTCAAGGCTTTCTTTTAGGAGGAAGCCT
>NZ_JBEGDB010000094.1:0-27223 GCF_043638955.1 Bradyrhizobium sp. 31Argb
CGAAACTACTTCGCCGTCGTCGCCATTGCCGCCACTCTGCTCTGGATAAGGTAACTGTCCACACGGCCTAGAGCTTCCCACCAGTCAATGCTGAGGGCACCCGCCAGGCGGACAGGCGGGTCTTCCGCGGGCAGCAGCCGGCGCAGCGGGCCGCGCCGGTGGTGCCGCGCGCTGCATCTGCGGCGGCGGTGATGCGACCCGGGGCGGCGGTGCGGCTGCGCGTGGCGGTGGCGCCGCGACGCGCGGAGCGGGAGCTGGCGGCGGTGCGACTGCGGCACGCGCGGGCGCCCGCGCTGCGACAGCGGGCGGCGGTGTCCGCGCCGCTGCCGGCGGCGGTGACGGGCGATGCGCGGCAACCGGCGGAGCGACGGAAGGCGTCGGCCTTGCCAATGCGGTTGCCGCAGGCGCGTTGCGCGATGGCGGCGCGCCAGCGGCCCGCGGAACATCCGCCGGCCGTGCGACCGACGGCCGCTGCCCGGGCGCTGCCCGATTGAGTTTCGCGTCGGTCGGCGCAGCGGCAGCGCTCGGCGAAGCTGCCGGCTTGGTCGCGTTGGGTTGCGCGGCCGTGGCAGGCGCCGTCGCGGTCTGCGGCGAAGGCCGTCCCTTGGTCCCAGCCGGCGCATTGGTGCCAGCCGCGTTGGGCGCAGTCGGTGGGGACGTCAGTCGCGTCGCCTTGGAGCCCGGATCAGGCTGCGCGGCGGTCGCGGGCGCCGTCGTCGTCTGCGGCAATGGCTGCCTTCCGGCGCCCGGCAGCGCATGCGCCCCGGCGGCGTTCGGCGCCGCGCCGGGCGCTGGTGATGCTGATGGCGCAAACTTGGTGCCCAGCGCCGGCTGAGCGACGCCCTGCGGCGATGGCTGGACCAGGTTGGCCCGCTGCGCCGCGGCAGGCGGCAACGATGGCGCAATCGCCGGCCGAGCTGCGCCACCACTGAACTTCGTTCCGAGCGCGCCGAGCTGCGCCGGAGTTGGGTTCGGATTGTTGATGACGTTGTTGATGATCGTCTGGTTGTGGATGTTGGCGAACACGATGTTGTTCGGCGGCGGCGCAACATAGATCGGCGGCCGGACAAAGACCGGGATCGGCACGAACAGCGGAACGGGTAGCACGAAGACATCCACTGGAGGCGGCGGTGGCGCCAGCACCACGAAATCCGGCGGCGGTGGCGGCAGGAAGAACACGGGCGGCGGTGGCGGCGGCGCAAAGGCGAACACCGGATCATCGAAGTAGAGGACCGGGCGATCCTCGACATATATGAACTCATCGGGCGGCGGCGGCCCAACGTCGTAGTCGATCGGCGCAAAGGACGGCGGCGGCTCCAGCGCCGCCGACAGGATTGTAAGCCGCCGCCGCGCATCGGCCGCATGAGGGCCGCGCGGATAGCGATGGAGATAGGACCAATAGGCATCCGGCGAATCGGTGCGATAGCTCCGCCCCCAGGTGATCGCCTCGCGCCGCGCGGCGACGATCGCCCTCACCCGCTTCGCAAGCGGATCATTCGGAAACGCCTGCAGGAAATCTTCGTAGCCCTGCAGCGTGTCGCGCTCCAGCGCGGCGGCATAGGCGTCCTTGGCGTCGAAGTCGCGGATCGGCTTGTCGCGGGCGCTGGCATCGACCTGGGTCGGCGGCGCGTCCTGCTGCCGTTCGAAGAACATGAAGGGCGTATCGATCTTCTGCGCGTTCCAGGGAATCTGCGCGCCCTTGGTCATCTCGCTGACGCGCAGGCGGACGCGGTCGAACAGTTCAGGCAGCGGCAGGCCGCCGGCGCGGATCATCTCGGCAAGCGCCTGCGCGTAGGGGCCGTAAGGCGGCTGACCTTCAGGCGCGATCGTGCCGGGTGCGGCATTGAACGCCAGGAGCATCTTCGCATCGGGCTCGACCAGCGCCAGGCCGCCGGCGAGCGGCTGCCCCTCCTTGGCGAAGGAATTCGCGCGCGCGCCATCGAGGACGATGATGTTGGCCTTCACCGGCAGCGCCGAGAGCTGGCGCATGTAGTCCGACAGCCGCAGGCCTTCGACCGGCACGTCGATGTCGCGGGCGATCTTCGCATCGACCGGAATGAAATAGTTCTCACCCGTAAGCTGCACGCCGTAGCCGGCGAGATAGACAAAGGCGACCGTGTTCGATCCCGCCTCCTGCACCTTCTGCACGAACTCACGGAACGACTTGCGCAGCGTCTCGCCGTCGAGGTCGCGCGCACCGACGACGTCAAAGCCCGCGGCCTGCAGCGTCTGCGCCACGAGGCCTGCATCGTTGGCCGCCGTCGGCAGCGCACCGGTCGCGTAGGCGCCATTGCCGATCACCAGCGCGAGCCGCTTCTCCTGCTCCTGCGCCTGTGCAGGCAGCGCGATCGATGACACCAGGCCAATGAACAATGCCAACAGAATGCGTGTCATGATCATTCCCCTATCGGATGCCACTCGATTGGATTCCTCGACGGGTGAACCAGCGCTGAACAGGAATTACGCCAATTATGGCAATCCTTGGCCTCCCCTGTACGTTCCACGGGCTTTTCGTCGCGGCCCATTCGACGCGGTCAGTGAATGGAACCGTGGCTACGGTCGCCCACACTTGAAGCCGTCAGCGCTCAGCATGATTCCAGCTCTCGGGTTCGGATTTCGGAGCCAGCGCATTTTCATGCGGACAAAGACCGCCTTGATCTAACTTAAGCGTTCTTGCGCCTGATCAGGATTGTCTCTCGTCTCAAGCTCGGATTCCGACCTCTGCTCGTTCAAACGCGGGATCAGGTCCCATGCGCGACTTTCGCAGTGCAATTGCATCCAGCCTGATAGCGTTCGCCGCCTGGACGGCAACGACCAGTCCGTCGCCGGCAGACACCGGCAGCGTGCATGTCCTCTTCTCCAAGGCCGGAATCATCGCCGCCGTCGGCAATGGTACAGGCGTGCTGACATTCCACGGCAAAAAATATCCCTTCGACATTTCGGGCGCGAGTTTTGGCGCCACGCTTGCGCTTTCAATTGATGAGTTCGTCGGGCAGGCCCAAAACCTGCGCAATCCCGGCGATCTGGCAGGGACCTACACCGCGGTCGGAGCCGCCGGCGCTCTCGTCGCCGGAGCCGGCGCCGTGCGCTTGCAGAATGCGAATGGCGTCGTCCTGGTGCTCAGCGGACCCAGGTTGGGCGTGGAGCTCTCGGCCAGCCTGGCTCGCATCACCATTACGATGAAGTGACTAGCGTATCCATAAACCGGATTCTGTGGACGCCGCCAGTTGATGTCCGCCTCGCTCTAAAAGCGACCGAATTGCTGCGCCGCCACGAAATGACGCGATGGTCCAATAGCGAACTTGAAGGCCAAGCTTAATCTGCGCCGGCAGCAATGGCGGAGGACAGATGTTGCTCGATCAACGATTGTTTAACCGCAATCAGCATTACGGTTGCATTGTTCGATAAGAACAATTGTCGATTGCATCAACTTCGGGCATGAGCGCTTTCTCGGCCCGGAGAAGCAAATGAAAATTGGCTTGGCACAGCGGAGAGTCCTGCGCGGAATTGCTTTCCTGTCCGTGCTGTGGCCAATCTGTTCTGCGGTGATTGCGTCCGACGCCCAGACTTACCAGACGGCTGCTGCCGTTGCCGTAAGCAAGCTGGACTTTGAGCGCGCCATCCGACGCGCTTATAGCGAGCGCGGCTTTTTCTATCACCACCAAAGTCGCTTTGAGCTTGCATTGGCCGACTACACCGCCGGGGCAAAGTTGTTTTCTGATGACGGGACTTTCCCCAATGGCCAGGGACTGGCGCTTATGGAACTGGGCCAATCCGAGGAAGCAATCCATCGGTTTGACGAAGCAATAAAGCTTGATCCGACATCGGGCGTGTTCATGCTTGGACGTGCCGAGGCCTATAATCGTTCGCACCGACCGCAAACCGCGCTGGAGGATTACGATAAGGCGCTGGCACTCGGGCATCTCACGCAAAACGATACGTATCGACTTCGGGTGGGCGTCGGAGCCGCACATCTCACACTGAAGAATGAGAAGGCCGCGATCGAAAGCTTGGATAAAGCTGTCGAACTCCGCCCCAACTCCACTACGGCCCTGAGATATCGAGGGCTAGCCTACGAACGGGCAGGCGAGCTTGATCGTGCGTATCGCGACTACGAGGCCGTCTTAAGACTGAAGCCTGGCGACGAATTCGCCGTGAAGCGGCTGCAGAGGCTCCGCTTGAAGTAGGGATCAACGGTCGCCGCGTATACAGCTGTTACTATCGAATACGGCTGCTCGAGGGACCTCAGAAAAGGCATCAGGTCTGCTGCGGGCCAAAAGCACATGTTGAGGCTCTGACATCTCGCGTTGCTATTGATCTCCTGCATCCGCGCGCCATGCACGAGCCTTAGCTGTTGTCTCCTCGACGAAAACATTTTTGCCGGTTCTATAGGCCTCTATGTTGTCTTTTGACGAAGCAGCGAGGGCCCGCTTAATGTCGGCATAGGCGCGGGCTGCGTCAGGGTGTGTGCGAAGATAGTCGCGAAACACCAGTAATGCCTCCCAACGAGGATGGGACGGCTCCATCAAATGCACATGGTGGGTCCACGGCCCCGGAGGCCCCTTACGGAAGAACAGCTCGCCGGGGATCCATGACGCGTACTCCGGTACGCAAATGTAGCCAAGCACCTCAATCGGCTCGATGCATCGTTCCTTTGCCTCTTCAAGGCTAGGTACACCAACTAACAGGTCAATGATGGGCTTCGAAGGGAGACCTGGAACTGCCGTGCTGCCCATATGCTCAATAGCCAAAGCGAACGAGCCGAGAGCATTCTTAATCCTAGTGCGCTCCTGCGCGAACAACGTCGGCCATTTCGGGTCATAGTCGGAAACAACAATCGACCCGGCTCCGTATTTCTCCACGTTCACCCCCTGACTGCCTTTCATTGAACTGTATCACGCGGTAGCGACCGACACATACTACTGAGCAATCGTGCCGCTATTGTGAGTCCGCTTCGGGGCAATCCAGACCTTTGCTCTCGGGCGTACGAATCGCCGCCGATATCGAGGCGTTGAAGGTCGGAATCGCCCAGCGAAAGCGAGAGCGAGAGGCCGGGCGCGCTGAAAACAAGGCCGAGAGACTTGAGTGGGAGGCGGGGTTCGCGATTGATTATGCCGTCGCGTCGATCGAGCAGGCGGAGCTGGCGGTACTCGATGCCATCGCCGGCTGCATTGACGCCGAGGAGACCAAGAGAGCCGTGTAACAAGAGAGCCATGTAAGCTGACGCTCGGCCGCGACACGGCACTGAGCTGCTCCGAACTTCTGCAGGACGAAAGCTCTACTTTCGTCGCGGACTTCCGCGAAGAAGCCGTGCTTGGATTGAGTCTTGTCGAGTAGGACCCAAAGCCGCAGCGGCTCAGCGACGGTATCGGACTGGATCAACGCCATCAGAACATTCGGGCGGATGATGAGGATGACAGGCTTTGTACCGACTCCGACAGATATTCGCCCAGGTAAGTTGCCGCCTCGTTGCGCGACGATCCTTTGAAGAGCGCTATTTCAGTCTCAGGGAGATCCGGCAAACCTTCTGCCGCGCCGAGGGCTACAAAATCGAGAAGAACGGTGCTTTGGGCCAACGCCGCGATGCCGATGCCTGCCGATACAGCGGCTTGCACGCCGGCAAGGCTGGTGCTCGTGTACACGATCTCCCAAGGTCGCGGACAGGAGCGCATGCGCCGTAATACTTCCGGGCGATAGACGCAGCCGTGGGGAAACATCACGAGGGGAAGAGGGTCGACGACAAAACTCTGACCGCGGGCGCCGACCCAGACAAGCGGCTCCCGCCAAAGAACATATCCCTCCGTCGCCTCAGATTCGCGGCGGGCCAGCACGATGTCGAGATCGCCGTTCCCCAGGTCGCGCATCAGTTCGGCTGTCAACGCACTCCTGACTTCCAGACGGATCGCTGGATGACTTGCTGTAAAGCGTCGCAGCGCCATCGGCAGATGGCGGGTGGCGAAATCCTCCGGCAGTCCAAGCCGAACCGTGCCCGTCAGCGGTGGGCGGCGCAGCTTCAGCAACGCCTCGTCATTTAGATCAACCAGCGCCTCGGCATAGGTTCGAAGGACCTCGCCTTGTTCTGTCAGCGCGACACCGCGGCCCTGACGTTCGAAAAGCGGTCGGCCGACGATCTCCTCAAGCCGACGAATATGGAGGCTGATGGTTGATTGCGTCTTATGCAGCCGACCCGCCGCACGGGTGAAGCCGCCTTGCTCGATGATCGCAAGGAAGGTGCGCACGAGTTCCAGTTCGAGGTTCATAGCACAACCCATCGAGTTATTCGATCGAATTCCATCGAAACAACTCGTTTTACTAATGATTTTGCAAAAAATAGCGTTTGGTCAGCCTTTTAACAAGGTCGGCGATCTTTTATTCGCGATCCATGAGAATTTTCGATGGCGTACCGTTTTGCAGTGTCACCCCAGCGCGCGCAGCAGGAAGCACAGCGGCTTTCTGCATTTCCTCGCGTAGAGCTTGTCCACGCGCCAACTCGGCTTGAGCGGCTCGACCGGCTTTCGGCCAAGCTGAACGGACCAACCATCTGGGTCAAACGGGACGACTGCACAGGCCTGGCCGGTGGCGGCAACAAGATCCGAAAGCTCGAGTTTCTGATCGGCGCTGCCCGAGAGGAGCGCGCGGATACAGTCATTACGGCGGGCGCCGTCCAGTCCAATCATGCGCGTCAGGTCGCAGCGGCGGCGGTTCGTTGCGATCTGCGGCCGATTCTGGTTCTGACCGACTCCGTTGGAGGGCGCGGCGACCTTTATCGCACCAGCGGCAATGTCCTCATCGATCGTCTGCTCAGCGCCGACATTCGTCTTGTCGGGGACGTCGAGAGCGGCCCGATGATGGAAGAGATTGCCGGACAGGAGCGCGAGCGCGGCCGGCGGCCTTACATCATTCCGGTGGGCGGTTCGAACGCGGTCGGCGTCCTCGGTTATGTCGCCGGCTATTTCGAACTGCTCACGCAACTGCATGAACGCGCAATCGCCATCGACAGTATCATCCTGCCGACCGGCAGCGGTGGCACTCAGGCGGGCTATATCCTCGGCGCCCATCTCACCGGGCTGGAGGCCTCTATTCTTGGCATCTCCGTCGGGGCGCCGCTCGAGAGCCAGCGCGCGAAGGTGGCGCAGCACCTGCGATCCGCTGCGCTTCTGCTCAGCATCGAAGATGTCGCCGCTTTCAAGGCTCCTCTGATCGACGATGGCTTCGTCGGCCCCGGGTACGGCCAGCCGGCATCGCAAACCATCGACGCCATCCAACTCGCGGCCGAGACCGAAGGATTGCTGCTCGATCCTGTTTACACCGGCAAGGCAATGGCGGGGCTGATCGCGCTGATCCAGAGCGGAAAATTCCGGCGGGGCGAGAACATCCTGTTTCTGCACACCGGCGGAAGCCAGGCGCTTGGCGCCTACGCCGACGCTTTCACTTCATAAGACTTCACATCACGCAAAGGGGGAACACCACCATGGTCACTGTGGCCGAAATCGATGCTGCGCAAGCAGACACCACAAAGTCGCGCCGACTGGTCATCACGGCCGCATCGCTCGGCACCATCTTCGAGTGGTACGACTTCTACATCTACGGAACGCTCGCTGCGTTCTTCGGCGCACTGTTCTTTCCTCCCGGCAACGAGACTGCAGCATTCCTGGCCAGCCTCGCCACATTCGGAGCGGGATTCGCCGTGCGTCCGCTGGGAGCGCTTGTATTCGGCCGTCTCGGCGACATGGTCGGACGCAAATACACGTTCCTCATAACGATCCTGATCATGGGGCTATCCACTGCGGCTGTTGGCCTGTTGCCGACCTATGCCCAGATCGGGATGCTGGCGCCGGTGCTGCTGGTTGGACTTCGCCTGCTGCAAGGACTGGCCATCGGCGGCGAGTATGGTGGCGCCGCGATCTATGTCGCCGAGCACGCACCGGACCGGCAGCGCGGACTTCACACCAGTTGGATTCAAACCACGTCGACGGTGGGCCTGTTGCTGTCACTTGGTGTCATTCTGGCCTGCCGGCAGTCAATGGACGCGGCTGTGTTCGCGAGCTGGGGCTGGCGAATTCCATTCCTCGTCTCGATCGCACTGCTCGGGATGTCCGTCTACATCCGCCTGCGACTGGAGGAATCTCCCGTCTTCGCCGAGATGAAGCGGGCTGGTGCCACGTCCCGCGCGCCATTTCGCGACAGTTTCGGCAATTGGGCCAATCTGCGCCTCGTGCTGATCGCGCTGTTCGGCGCCACCGCCGGACAGGCCGTCGTCTGGTACACCGGACAGTTCTATGCACTCTACTTCCTCACGGCCACTCTCAAGCTTGACTACGTGAGTGCCTATGTCCTGATCGCGATTGCGCTGCTGGCAGGCACGCCGCTGTACATCGCGTTCGGCGCGCTGTCGGATCGGATTGGCCGCAAGCCGCTGATCGTCGGAGGCTTTCTGCTGGCCGCCGTGACCTATTTCCCGACCTTTCACGCCCTCACCTGGGCGGTGAATCCCGCACTCGCGGCCGCGCAGAGCAACAGCCCGGTCCAGGTCGCGGCCAAGGACTGCAATTTCAACATGTTCGCCAAGCCTGCAACGCCCTGCGACATGGCCAGGGACTATTTGTCAAAGGCCGGCGTCACTTACGCGTCCGCCGAAACGGCTGATACAGCGGGCGTCGTCGTCCATATCGGATCGACTGTTATCAAGGGTTTTGACAGCGCCACCTACGCTGCAGCACTCGCTGCCGCCGGCTATCCGAAGACGGCCGATCCCGCGCAGGTCAAATGGCTTCCCGCCGCGCTGCTGTTGATCCTGATGATGGTGTGGGCAACGATGGTCTATGGCCCGATGGCCGCGTTCCTGGTCGAATTGTTCCCAGCGCGCATCCGCTACACGTCCCTCTCGCTGCCGTTCCATGTCGGGAATGGCCTGTTCGGAGGCTTCCTTCCATTCGTCGCGTTCGCCGTGGTGACGGTGACCGGGAATCCCTATGCCGGCCTTTGGTATCCGGTCGGCGTGGCGTCGCTGAGCTTTGTGATCGGCCTATTGTTCATGCGCAACCGAACTGGAAGCCGCATCGCGGACTGACACCGCGGCGCGGATGAAGGCAATCGCTCGCCCTGCCGCGCCGAGCCATCATGCTTTGGAGAGAAAAGATATGCGCAAAGATCCGAAAAATGTGCTGCCAGGCCAGCCGCACACCGACCGCACCGGCACGATCAATCACTTGCGGCTCACCGTCACGGACGTCACGCGAGCCAGGGATTTTTACCAACCCGTTATGGAGCGGCTTGGCTATTTGCTGGTGGAGGAAAGCGTCACGCGCCTCGCCTGGGCGAGCTGGGCGCCACATGGTACGCTGCATTGGTTTATCATGAGCGTCGCGAATCCGGACAGCCCGAACAGGACTCACGACCGCTATTCGCCGGGCTTCCATCACCTCGCCTGGAATGTCGGTTCTCGAGACGAAGTCGACGCCTTCTATCGGTTTCTAAAGGATAGGAACGTGCCGATCCTCGATCCCCCGGCCGAGTACGACTATGAGCCCGGCTACTACGCGTTCTTCTTCTCCGATCCGGACGATCTCAAACTCGAGATCATGCATGTCGATGTTGCCGGGAGTCTTTCCTACTGGAAGCGTTTCTCGGAAGCAGGCGCCCCGCTGAAGCCACTCGAGATCGCAGAACCCCTCTTCGTGCGAGCAGCGTTGAAGAGCGATGGTTAAGGGAGGCGCGCAGAACAATTCTGCCGAGGGCCGCGTTCAGTGAGCGGTAAACCCGCCATCCACGACGAGCGCATGCCCAATGACGAAACTAGCGCCGGGGCTGCACAGCCAGAGGACGGCGCACGCGATCTCATCCGGGCGACCAAGGCGACCGATCGGTTGGTTGCGCAGGATTTCCTTCATCGCTTCCGGCTCTTTGGAGAGCATCTCGGAAACCATGGGAGTATCGATGGTGCCCGGGCACACCGCGTTGATGCGGATACCGCGCGCTGCATATTCGAGCGCAGCACTCCTGGTCAGCCCAATCACTCCATGTTTGGCGGCGTGGTAAGCCGCACGCCCTGGCAGACCTATCAAGCCGCCAATGGACGAGCAATTGACGATAGCGCCGCTGCCCTGCTCTCGCATGTGGTTGAGCTCATGCTTCATACAGGTCCAGACGCCGCGCAGATTGATGGCATTGACCCGATCGAATTCTTCGCCCGTAACGTCGGCAGTCTCGATCGCAGGCGACTGCACGCCGGCATTGTTGAACGCGGCATCCACCCGCCCGAATTCGGATACGGTCCGTTCGACCGCTGCGGCGACGTCGCCTTCATCGGCGACGTTGCACTGAATCCCGATCGCCTTATGGCCGGCCGCCGCCAGCTCTTCGGCGGCTCGGCGTACGGCGTCCTCCCGGACATCGACGAGCGCGACGGCCGCGCCGGCGTCCGCGAAAGCTCTGGCGGTGGCCAAACCCATGCCGGATGCAGCGCCCGTGACCAGCGCGACCTGGTTCTTGAAAGGCAAATACACTGAACTCGCTCCTTTAGTGTTGTGGAGGACGGACGGCCCGTTCAAGGCCGATTGAGATGCAGGTCCTTGGATCATTCATTCTGCAATTTGTAACGCAGCCACATGACTCCGCCTTCGAGCACCTGATGGCTCTCGAGGGTCATCGATCGGACGGGCGCCGACCGTCCCTGCTCGTTCTCCAGCGAGTCGAACACGGCCGGCGCTCCCTTCGCTCCGTCCACTGACGGAAACAGGATCAGGCTCACTTCGTCGACCAGCCCTGCCCGCAGGAAGGCACCATTGGTGACGCCGCCGCCTTCCAGCAACAGGCGTTTCACACCGAGTTCGCGGTTCAGGGCGTCCAATGTCAGCGGCAGGTCGAGCTGTTTCTTCCCGCCGAAGACGTAGGAAATTCCTTCGCTGCGAAGTCCCGCCAGGTGTGCATCCGAGACGTCGTCCGTCAGCACGACGACGATGGGATCATTGCCGATGTCCGAGCGGCCCCACACGATCTTTCCGCGCGCGTCCAGCACGACGCCGTAGGCCTTCGCGTCGCGACGCGCAAACCAGGGCTCGCGCAGGAAGACATCCTTCGTGGACGAGGGATACTCGCTGCCCTTGGCATATTCCTGACCGGTTGTGCGTCCGACCAGCCAGGCGTCGCCTCCGATCTCTTCGTGCAATCGGTCGAACAGCCCTGGCGACACGCTCGCCTGCGGACTCCAGCGGCTGAACAGCGTGCGACCATCGATGCTCGCCGCCATGTGGCAGATGACGTAGGGCTTCATTCGATCTCTCCATTCAATCGCGGCTCCGTCACTTGCGGTATTGCTCGTCGCTGACCTTCTCCATCCAGTCGACATTCTTGCCGTCGAGCGATTCCTGGATGGCGATGTGGGTCATTGCGGTGGTCGGCGTCGCTCCGTGCCAGTGCCTGAGGCCTGGCGGGAACCACACCACGTCGCCCGGCCGCACCTCTTCGATCGCTCCGCCGTCGCGCCGCACCCACCCCAATCCCGAGGTGATGATCAACGTCTGGCCGAGCGGATGGGTGTGCCAGGCGGTCCGGGCGCCGGGCTCAAAGGTGACCTGTCCGGCGCCGACCCGCGCCGGATCAGGCGCCTGAAACAACGGGTCGACGCGGACCGAACCGGTGAACCAGTCCGGCGAGCCCTTGGCAGAGGGCCGCGAACCATTTCGCTTGATCTCGATATCCATGTCTCCACTCCTTCGCTTGGTGGTCGACTTTTCCGCCGCGGCCCCGCCGATCACGGTCAAGGCGAATCCGGCTCCGGTGCCAGCGATCAATCGTCGACGCGAGTACATCCTGATCACTACGGAGGCCGTTTCTCGATCACGTCCTTGACGACCGGCGCCGCGGAAAACGCGTTGGGCCAGCCGGCATAGAAGGCCAGATGGCCGAGCACCTCTCCGGCCTCTTCCCGCGTCAATCCGTTATCCATCGCCCGGTTCAGGTGGTAGGTGATTTGAGCGACCTGTCCGGTCGCGACGAGGGCGCTCACGGTGACGAGGCTGCGGTCCCGAGGGGCGAGGCCCGGTCGCAGCCAGAGGTCGCGGAACAGCACGTCGGTCGTGTACTGCACGAGGCTCGGCGTGATCTGACCGAACTGCTGTCCAACACGCGTCGCCCGCTGCGTCTCCGCAGCCTCGTCGAGGGGGAGCCGCGGTCCGGACGCCGGCGGAAGCTCATCGGCTCCGATGTTGCGGCTCCTGAAGACTTCCTGCGCCGCCGGGAGCGCGTCCATTGCATTCGCCCAGCCGGTGTAGAACGCCAGATGCGTGATGATCTCCGAAAGTTCCGACGGCTTCACGCCACTGTCGATCGCGAGATTGAGATAGTATGGCAGCTCGACCGTCTGAGCCCGGGCGATGAGGGCGGCGACGGTCACGATGCTGCGATCACGCGCCGAGAGGCCGGGTCGCTTCCAGAGATCGCCAAGCACAACGCCTTGCGCGTAATTTTCGAGGGCGGGCGCGACCGCCCGAATGTCTTGGGGCGTGGGCATCGTATTTGCTCCCTTGGTTGCGGGCGTCTGGGCCGAAGCCTGAGCCATCAGACAGAGTGAGACGGCGGCGGCTGCGAGCACTCTCATGGAGAACTCTCCTCGGTAGCGAATGGCTGGGCCAGCGATCGCATGCGAACGTAGCGCTTTGGGCATCCAGGTATTAGATGATAAAATCCGATCAGATTTATCGGAGCTACCTATAAATGGACCGCGAGAACGCGAGCGATCTACTTGCCTTTCTGGCGGTGGCGCGGGAGCGGAGCTTCACCAGGGCGGCGGCAAAGCTCGGGATCTCCCAACCGACGCTCAGTGAGATCGTCCGCGGCCTGGAAGAGCGGTTGGGTGTCAGGTTGCTGAACCGCACGACCCGGAGCGTCACACCAACTCAGGCCGGCGAACGGCTGTTCCTGAAGATCGGGCCCAAGTTCGACGAGATGGACGTCGAGCTGGCGGCCTTGGGCGAACTGCGCGAGAAGCCGGCAGGCACGATCCGGATCACCGCCACGGAACATGCCGCGGATGCGATCCTGATGCCTGCCTTGGCTAACGTCTTGCCGCACTATCCGGATATAAAGGTCGAAGTCCTGATCGACTACGGTCTCACCAACATCGTCGCGGCCCAGTACGACGCCGGGATTCGTCCGGGCGAATTGGTGGCAAAGGACATGATCGCCGTGCGTGTGGGTCCGGACCTGCGCATGGCGGTCGTGGGCGCGCCCTCCTACTTCTCCAACCGGAAGCGGCCGCGGACGCCGCAGGATCTGACCCATCACAACTGCATCAACCTGCGCCTGCCTACGCATGGCGGCAGCCTCTATGCCTGGGAATTCGAGAAGAACGCGCGTGAAGTGAATGTGCGCGTCGAGGGCCAGCTTGTCTTCAATGGCGCCGGCGCACTGCTCAGCGCCGCCTTGAAAGGCTTCGGGCTCGCCTATCTGACCGAGGGGCATGTGCAGCCGTATTTGTCGAGCGGCCAGCTTGTGCGCGTCCTGTCGGACTGGTGCCCGCCGTTCTCCGGCTATCACCTCTATTATCCGAGCCGCCGGCAGCCATCGCCGGCGTTCTCGCTGCTGGTCGATGCGCTTCGCTACCGCCGCAAATGATCGCTGCTTGAGTTTTGTCGAGAACAACCCAAAGCCGCAGCGTTCAGCCGCGGTCCCGGACTGAATCAAGTGTACTCTCAGTCCTAGCCCTCTGGCATGTCCGTTTCACGCCTTCGGCGTTCAAGAGACGAGAGGATGTCGTTCAAGGAAGTCCTTGATGGCTGCGTTCACGGGGCCTGGGTTGGTCATGTTGACGGAGTGACCGCCCGCAATCACGATCAGTTCCGCATTGGGGATTGCTGCCTTCATGGCTTGCGCCCTAGCGAGTGGAATGGCGGCATCGGCATCGCCATGGATGACCAGTGTGGGGACGCGGATCGAGGAGATCTTGTCGCTGATATCGTCTCGGCGAGCGAGCGTGTCGAGACAGCTCAAGAGATTTGGCGCCGTCATGGCGCGCCATTTTTCCTTCCATGCGGAGGCGCCAGGCCAGTTGGGACCGAAAATGATGTGCTCGACCGTGGTGGCGATTTCGTCTGGCAGCTTGCCTGCGATCCATGCGCCAAGCAGCGCGCGATAGCCCGCGAGCGTTGTCTGATCGTCTATGCCTGCCTGCGTTGCGATCAAGACCAGCGCACGGACGCGCGCGGGATGCATCAAGGCGCATCTCATCCCCAGGAAGGATCCCTGAGACACGCCGACGAGAATGGCGCTGTCGATGCCGAGAAACGAAAGGAGCGCGGAGAGATCGTTTGCGGAATCGTAGTACGAAAAAGCGGGCAACGTTTCCGTGGCAGTCTTCCCGTGCCCGCGCTCGTCCCACACGATGCACCGGTATCTGTCCCGGAACGCCATCACCTGCGGCGCGAACATGGTGCCGTCAAGCAACAGTCCGTGCGAGAAGACAATCGCCGGGCCAGCCCCGCCCGTATCCTCGTAATAGAGCCGCTGACCGTTAACGTCCGCGTAGGGCACTTCTTTCTCCTGCTTGCCATTCTCCGTCGTTGAAGCATGCGACATCGGTCTGACAAAGGCGACGGAATTTGAGCTACGGCGGTAACAGAGCGGCTCACCAGCGGCGCGGCGGACAATTCCTCACAGTGAGTTCAGCCGAGCGCGCAACTGAATGTCGGTCTCGGAAGCGAGTTCGAGCAGGCCGCGATAGGGATCGCCGTCTATCCCAAGGACGGCTGCGAAGGCGGGCTCTGTCTTGATCCCCAGCGACCTTTGCTGAAGGACAGCCTTCCGGAGGCGTCCGTCATCGAGAGCCAGCAATCTTCTTTCGATCTCGAAATGCAACCAGCCGTGCTGCTGCCCCACCAGCCGAGAGTCCCCGAACACCTCGAAGGGCCATCCGCTCCATTCGAAGCGAGCGACCACCGGCCGTCCCGAGGAGGTCCACTGATAGAGACGAAAGCCGTCGCAGGCTTGGAATTGTCTCCAGATCGCCTCGGCAAAGGCCACCGGGTCAAATGCGTGGCAGACGATGTCGATATCGCTGTCCGGCACGGAAAGCGCCAGCGGAAGAGTCCCGACCACCCGCGGATCGAAGGCACGGAGCGCTTCCAACACACCTGAGCTACTGATCGCGGCTTCGTATTCCATTGTTGCTTGCCAAGATACTAGCCGCCACCATTTCGGCTCTCAGCCTTTCTGAGATCAGGGTTCGCAGTACCACATTTGACTCGATCTTCCATCATCGCTACCCGAGAGTTGCTGGATGCAACGGCTCGTGAGATATTTGCGCACCATGTTGGCGAGCCGTCCCAGTCGTCAATCCGGAACTACTCGCCTTCGTCAAACGCTGAGGGAGAGTGTCATGAAGATCATCGTCATCGGCGGCACCGGGCTGATCGGATCGAAGCTGGTCGCAAAACTCAGCCAACAGGGACACGAGACCGTGCCCGCCTCTCCGCGGTCGGGCGTGAACGCGGTGACGGGAGAAGGGCTCGCGACAGCACTCACCGGCGCACAGGTCGTCGTGGACGTTTCCAATTCGCCATCCTGGGAACCTGCCGCAGTGCTCGACTTCTTCGAGCGCTCTACCCGCAATCTCATTGCTGCGGAAACCGCGGCCGGCGTAACGCATCACGTCGCGCTATCGATTGTCGGGACCGACCGCTCGCCGGATATTGCCTATTTTCGTGCCAAGATCGCGCAGGAGACCTTGGTCAAATCGTCCGGCGTGCCCTACTCCATCGTCCGCGCGACCCAGTTCTTCGAATTCCTGAGCGCCATCGCCGAAACGGGAGCGATCGGGAACAGGATTGTCGTTCCGTCGGCCCTGTTCCAGCCGATCGCGGCCGACGATGTCGTTGATTGCCTGGCAGAGGTTGCGACCGGGCAGCCGCTGAACGCCACGATCGATATTGCAGGCCCGGAGAAGGCGCCTTTCAATGAATTCGTTGCGCGCCGCCTCAAGGCATCAGGCGACAGCCGGCTCGTTTTCGGCGATCCAACCGCAGAGTATTATGGCGCGCCGATCGACGATGCCTCCCTGACACCCAGCGGCACAGCCCGGCTTGGACCAACCCGCCTGGAGGCTTGGCTCGCGAAACTTTAACGTCGGTCGAGGCTCGGCTGACCCAGACTCGGAGTTTCCGCACCGACCTCAGTTCGTGATCTTGTCGAACTGAATCAGGCTGAACGAGCCGGCGCTGGAGAGCCCTGCAAAGGTGAAGCCGGCCACCTCGGCAAGGGTGCGGTACTGGGCTTCGGTGCGCTCCATGCCACCCGGTTCCCGCAGCATGTTAAGGTCGCTCATGGCGTGCTCGCGGTCTTGAGCTGATGTCGTCGGACGCTCTGGCATGATCCGTTCGATGATGATCAGCTTGCCGCCCACTGGAAGCGCATCCCGGCACTTGCGCAGTATGATCTCGCTCCGATCGTCCTTCCAATTATGGAGGATGCTCTTCATCAGGATCGTATCGGCGCCGCGCGGGACCGCCTCGAAGAAATCGCCAGCGACGAACCGGCAGCGGTCGGCGATGCCAACCCGATTAAGATGCTCTTGTGCCTCTTTCTCGCAGCGTGCGAGATCGAACGCTATTCCCTTAAGATTCGGGTTGTGCAGCAGCACGCCGGCGATCAGCTCGCCGGAGCCGCCGCCGATATCCATGACGACACGCGCGGTCGAGAAATCGTATGCCTGCACGATTTTTGGAACCAGGCTTCGCGTCAGACTGACCATCGCAGCATTGAAACGGGCCACAAGTTCCGGCGAGCTGCCCATCACGGCATAGCGATTATGTCCCTCTCCCCGCATCTCGGTCGCGGTCTTCCCGGAGCGAACGGAATCGACAAGGCCGGCCCAGGATCGCGCGAGAACTTCGCCTTCGAAGAGAACCCAGTCCTTGAAAGATGGATTGGCATTCCGATCAAGCTGTCGGCCGAGGTCGGTGATCGTAAACCTGTCTCCGCCGGCTCGGTTGCAGACTCCAATCGTTGTCAGGCCAACGAGCAGCCTGCGCAGCGCGCTTTCGTCGGCGGACACCAACCGGGCGAGCTCGGCCGCCGATCTTGCATCATCTCCGATCGCCTCCGCGAGATCGAGCTTGGCGGCGGCATAGATCACCGCCGTGATACGGTGGGACTGCACGAGATCGAATATCGATTCTGATCCGCTCATGTGTTCCTCCAACAAGATGAGAGGCCTGGGGACTGCAGCCGGTCCGCCATCGGAATCTTCAATTGGTCGGAGTGAATCCCGTTGCTTGCACGATCGCTTTCCAACGTTCGGATTCGGATGTGATCAGCCGGGCGAAGTCGCCCATCGCGATCGCGTCGGGCTCGACTGCCAATTTTGCCATGCCGGACCTTACCTCGTCGATGCGAAGGGCGGCCTGGATGGAACTATTGAGGCGCTCGACGATATTCGCCGGCGTCTTCGCGGGAACGAAAAACCCGTACCAGGTGAGGTCCTCAAGCGAGGGATAACCGGCTTCCGCCACCGTCGGCACATCGGGAAGAAATGGGCTGCGGCGCGGCCCGGTGGTCACCAGCGCCCGAAGCTCTCCGGATCGGACAAGGCCCAGCGAGCTGCCGACCGGCATGATGGCCGATGCGATCTCTCCTTTGACCAAATCCTGGATCGCGCCATTGCCTTGATAGGGCACGTGAAGAAAATCAAAGCCCGCGGTGCGGCCCAGCATCGCACCAAGGAAATGCAGCGCGGTGCCGGCACCCGCCGTGCCGTAGGTGGCCTGCTTTGGGTTGGCGCGGCACCAGGCGACGAAATCTGCAAGGGTCCTCACGTCACCCGGCACCTTCGGACCTACCGTCAGCAAGGTCGGGGTCGAGGCGACGGTCGACACCGGGGTGAAATCCCGCGGCTCGTATGTGAGCGTCTTGTAGACGTGCGGAAAGAGCATCATGAATCCAAGCGGCGCGAGCAGCATAACCGTTCCGTCAGCGTCAGCAGTCTTCACCGCCTCGACCGCGACACGACCGGCCACGCCAGGCCGGGTCTCGACCACGATCGTTTCCGCATAATCCTTCATCTGGCCGGCAACGAGCCTTGCCAGGGCGTCCTGCAACCCCGGCGTGAAGCCCGTCAGTATATGGACGGTTCTTGCGAGTGGTTGTGCGATGGCCCGCTGCACGGGACCCGCGGCGGAGAACGCGACACCGGCCGCCGACACGGTCAACAAGTCACGACGTGTGATCATCAACTGTCTCCCCCGACGTAGTCCCACGGGGACGAATTCTACCTTTGGATGTACCACGGCCAGGATGGATAGACTTGGCCACCGGCTTACTTTTTCCTTATCGTCGGCTTACTCTTGCGAGCAGGCTTGGACACTTCCACCATTGGCCGTGCGGACAAGTCGCTTGCGCTATTTTTTTGAAGATTTTTCATTTGATACCGCCCGGCGCGAGCTGCGTCGCGGCACGGATGTCATCGCTGTTGCGCCGAAGGTATTCGACTTGCTCGGCTATCTGATCGGCAACCGGGACCGCGTTGTCAGCAAGGACGATCTCATAAGTGCCATTTGGCAAGGCCGCGTCGTTTCGGATGTGGCCCTAACCACACGCCTGAATGCTGCGCGCAAGGCGATTGGCGATTCCGGAGACGAACAGCGCCTCATCAGGACCTTTCCGCGCAAGGGTGTCCGTTTCATCGGCACGGTGCACGAAACGGCTGGACCGGCGGGCGCAACGGCGGCAGGCGGCTTTGCCATTCCCGATAAGCCTTCGCTGGTCGTCCTGCCGTTCACCAATCTCAGCTCGGATCCCGAGCAGGAATATTTCGTCGACGGCGTGACCGAGAGCCTGACCACGGATTTGTCACGCATGGTCGGGATCTTCGTGATCGGCCGCAACACCGCTTTCACCTACAAGGGAAAACATGTCGATCTAAAGCAGATCGGTCGAGAACTAGGCGTTCGCTATGTCCTCGAGGGTTCCGTGCAGCGTAGTGGAAGCCGCATGCGTATCAACGTCCAGCTCATTGATGCCGAAAGCGGCAATCATCTATGGGCGGAACGGTTCGACAAGCCGATCGCCGATCTTTTCGACATGCAGGATGAGATTGGCGCGCGTCTTGCCAATCAGTTGGGAACAGAGCTGGTCACGGCCGAGGCGCGGCGAGCGGCGCGGGCGCCGCATCCGGATTCGATGGACCTGTATTTCCAGGGCATGGCGAGTGTGCACCGAGGCTCGGACCCCGCAAACCTGTCGCAAGCGCGCCAATTTTTCGAACAGGCCCTCGGCCTGGATGCCGGCAACGTCGAGGCGATGGTCGGCACGGCATTCGTCGATGCCATGCGGGGAACGTCCATGCAGACCGGCGACCGGGCCGCTCGCCTCCAGGCGGCCGAAAAGTCCTTGACCGAGGTCCTTGCGCACGTGCCCAACCACGCCATGGCGCATTGCCTCCTTGGCGTCGTCCAGATTTTTACCAAACGTGCCGCTCAGGGCATCGCCGAATGTGAGCGCGCGTTGGCGCTGGATCGAAATCTGGCCACCGCTTACGGCTGGATCGGGCTTGGCAAATGTTATCTCGGTCGGGCCGAGGAAACTGAAGCCTACATCATGCAGGCATTTCGGCTTTCTCCCCGTGACAATAGAGCGTTCACCTGGACGACCAATGCGGGTGTCGCGCAGTCATATCTTGCGGCCGATGAAGCTGCCGCCTACTGGTTCAAGCGGTCCATCGAGACCAATCGGAATGTCGCCGCATTCGTTCACGTCTATCTCGCCGCGGCGTTGGCTCATCTCGGGCGGATCGAGGAAGCGCGGGCTTCGGTACAGGCGGGACTGGCCATCGATCCCAATTTCACTATCTCCCACTTCCACGCCTGTGCGCCGACAGACAACTCGACTTGCCTCGCGCAGCGCGCACGGATCGCCGAAGGTATGCGTAAAGCAGGGCTACCGAACGGCTGAACTGGCGGACGATAATTCCGCAGTTGGAAACTTCTGGAGAACACTAATGCCCTTGGCCGGAAAAGGCATGCTGCTGACGTCGATGGATATCGATCCCGCCGACGAGGCCGATTTCAATCGTTGGTACGACCGCGAGCATCTGGAAGAGCGCGTCGCCATCGATGGCTTCCTGGAGGCGCGTCGCTACGTCGCACATGAGGGAAAACCGAAATATCTGAGCCTCTACTCGACTGAGACCTTCGAGGTGCTGGACAGCCCGGCCTACCGCACCGCACTCGCCAACCAGACCGAATGGTCCAGGGCCAACATCGCGCGCTTCAAGAACATGATCCGCGGCGTCGCGCGCATCACCATCAGCCGTGGCACCGGCCGCGGCGCAGCACTCGGCATCATCCGGCTTCGTCCGCCGGGCGATGGCAAAGAGAGGCTGCGCGAAGCGCTACGGGACCGGCTCGACCCCGCCAAGCTCGATGGGATCATCTCCATCCACTTGATCGAAAACGACCCTGCCCTGTCGAAACCGCTTACATCAGATGCATCGAATGCCGCCCCGGGCGCCGGCGACTGGTTCGTGCTGATCGACGCCACCGATGTAAAAACCGTCCCGGCCGCCGTGGCGCTGGTGGCTGACAACGCCGCCTACAAGCCGCTGATGATCTCCAGCGGCATTTACCGGCTGATGTGGGACCTCGCCAAAAGCGACCTACCTCGCGCGTGATCCGCGCCGGCGGTGTCACGAATTGTTGCACCGCCGCATAATCTTCATTGAGCCCAACGCCATACGCGTAGCTGCAGCGCGCGAATGCCTGATGTCGCGCAGAATTGGCTTGTGTGCCCGATCTGGAATGGCTCTAATAAGAGACGTCTATGATGCAATTGGAAAACCAGAAGAACGCCCGTCCGTTGAGCGTTCGCAGGCAAAGATAAGGCCGCGCATCTGACTTTGGGTTCCGCGCGGATAAGGTAGGAATGAAACCGACTGATATCTCGGCGCCGGACTACTTTCACAAAGTAGTCGACTGCCAATGGGCCTGCCCCGCACATACACCGGTTCCCGAATATATCCGTTTGATTGCCGAGGGGCGTTACAGCGACGCCTACATGATCAACTGGAAGTCCAACGTGTTCCCCGGCATTCTGGGGCGTACGTGCGACCGTCCATGCGAGCCGGCGTGCCGCCGCGGCCGCGTCGAGGAGAATCCGGTCGCGATCTGCCGCCTGAAGCGCGTTGCGGCCGACTTCAAGGACGATATCAAGCACCGTTTGCCACGGCCCGGGCCGAAGAACGGCAGGCGCATCGCGCTGATCGGCGGCGGCCCCGCTTCGCTCACGGTGGCGCGCGACCTTGCCCCGCTCGGCTATCACTGCACCGTGTTCGACCAGGATCCCAAAGCCGGCGGCATGATGCGGACGCAGATCCCGAAATTCCGCCTGCCGGATTCGGTGATCGACGAGGAAACCGACTACATCCTGGGCCTCGGCATCGACTTCAAGGGCGGCCACCGCATCGACAGCCTGAAGCAACTGCTGTCCGAAAACTACGACGCGATCTTCGTCGGCTCCGGTGCGCCGCGCGGCCGCGAGCTCGACATCCCCGGCCGCAAGGAAGCAGCCGCCAACATCCATATCGGCATTGACTGGCTGTCCTCAGTGTCGTTCGGCCATGTCGAGAAAATCGGCCGCCGCGTGATCGTGCTCGGCGGCGGCAACACCGCGATGGATTGCTGCCGCACCGCGCGCCGGCTCGGCGGGGCGGACGTGAAAGTGATCGTCCGCTCCGGCTTCGACGAGATGAAGGCCTCCCCCTGGGAGAAGGAAGACGCGCTCCACGAGGACATCCCGATCCTCAATTACATGGTGCCGATTGCTTTCACCCACGACAACGGCAAGCTCACCGGCGTCACCTTCCAGAAGGTGAAGGCCGAATACGATGCCAAGGGCCGGCGCAATTTGGTGCCGTCGGGCGAGCCGGACGAGACCGTGGCCTGCGACGACGTGCTGGTCGCGGTCGGCCAGGAAAACGCCTTCCCCTGGATCGAGGCCGATTGCGGCATCGAATTCGACAAATGGCACATGCCGAAGGTCGATCCGAAGACCTTCGCGTCGACCAATCCGAAAGTGTTCTTCGGCGGCGACGCTGCATTCGGCCCGAAGAACATCATCTGGGCGGTGGCGCATGGCCATGACGCCGCGCTGTCGATCCATAAGATGCTGTCCGGCGAGGACATTAACGAGCGCCCGCTGCCGGAGGTGCACATCTCTTCGCAGAAGATGGGCATTCACGAGTGGAGCTATGACAACGACATCTCCACCGACAAGCGCTTCAAGGTGCCGCATCGCGACAAGGTGATCGCGCTGAAGGACATCCGCGCCGAAGTCGAGCTCGGCTACGACCTCAAGCTCGCACTCGGCGAGGCCGAGCGCTGCCTGAACTGCGACGTGCAGACAGTGTTCACCGCGCCGCTCTGCATCGAATGCGACGCCTGCGTCGACATCTGCCCGATGGATTGCATCACCTTCACCGAGAACGGCGAGGAGGATGATCTGCGGCAGCGGCTGAAAGCGCCCTCACCGCATCACGACCAGGCGCTCTATGTCGCCGACGGCTTGAAGACCGGCCGCATCATGGCGAAGGACGAAGACGTCTGCCTGCATTGCGGGCTGTGCGCCGAGCGCTGCCCGACCGGCGCCTGGGACATGCAGAAATACCTCATCGATATGGTTCACGCGGGATCAACATGTCAGTCCAAAGCCCGATCAGCAGCGTAAACGACTTCGTCGTCCGCTTCGCCAACGTCAACGGCTCGGGTTCGGCGAGCGCCAACGAACTGTTCGCGCGCGCGATCCTGCGCCACGGCGTGCCGGTCTCACCACGCAACATCTTCCCTTCCAACATCCAGGGCCTGCCGACCTGGTATGAGGTGCGGGTGACTGAAGCCGGCCATCTCGGCGCCCGCGGCGGCGTCGACATGATGGTGGCGATGAACCCGCAGACCTGGGACAAGGATGTCGCCTCGATCGAGCCCGGCGGCTATCTGTTCTACGATTCCACCAAGCCGATGCCGTCGTCGAAATTCCGCGCCGACATCACCGTGATCGGCGTCCCGCTGACCGCGATCACCAACTCGACCTACACCGATCCGCGCCAGCGCCAACTGTTCAAGAACATCATCTATCTCGGCGCGCTGTCCGCGCTGCTCGACATGGATCCGAAGCTGATCGAGCAACTGATCGGCGAGCAGTACAAAGGCAAGGAGAAGCTGCTCTCCTCCAACGTCCATGCGCTGCATCTAGGCCGCGACTGGGCGCTGCAGAACCTGAAATGCCCGATCGGGCTCAGGGTCAAGAAGGCCGACAAGGTCGGCGACCGCATCTTCCTGGAAGGCAACAGTGCCGCCGCGCTCGGCGCGGTCTATGGCGGCGCCACGGTCTGCGCGTGGTACCCGATCACGCCGTCATCCTCACTCGCCGAAGCCTTCACCAACCACTGCAAGAAGCTGCGGCACGATCCGGAAACCGGCGAGGCGAAATACGCGATCGTGCAGGCCGAGGACGAGCTCGCTTCGATCGGCATCGTGATCGGCGCCTCCTGGAACGGCGCGCGCGCCTTCACCACGACCTCCGGCCCCGGCATCTCCTTGATGACGGAATTCATCGGCCTGTCCTACTTCGCCGAGATTCCAGCCGTGATCATGAACGTGCAGCGCGCCGGTCCTTCGACCGGCATGCCGACGCGCACCCAGCAATGCGACATCATCGCCTGCGCCTATGCTTCGCATGGCGACACCAAGCATGTGCTGCTGTTTCCGGAAGATCCGGCCGAGGCCTTCGAGTTTGCCGCGACCTCCTTCGATCTCGCCGAGCGGCTGCAGACCGTGATCTTCGTGATGCTCGATCTCGATATTGGCATGAACCATCGGCTGTGCCGGCCGCTCCGCTGGGACGATGCGCGGCAGTATGACCGCGGCAAGGTGATGACCAGGGAGATGCTGGAAGAAGGCCGCGATTTCGGGCGCTATCTCGACGTCGACGGCGACGGCATCCCGTACCGCACCTATCCCGGCGCGCATCCGACCAAGGGTTCGTACTTCACCCGCGGCACCTCGCGCGACCGCTATGCGCGCTATTCGGAGGAAGGCCCGGTCTACGCCGACAACATGCAGCGCCTGGTGCGCAAGTTCGAGACCGCGCAGGACCTGGTGCCGCGGCCGTTGCAGGCCAACGCGGCCAAGCCGACCAAATATGGCGTGATCTATTTCGGCTCGACCGCGCCGGCGATGGACGAGGCGATCGAGATTCTGGACGCGCGCGGCCACCATCTGGACCGGCTGCGCATCCGCGCCTTCCCGTTCCACTCCAGCGTCGCGAGCTTCATCGCCGACCACGATTTCGTTTACGTCGTCGAGCAGAACCGCGACGCGCAGCTCCGGCAATTGATCGTCAACGAGAACGGCATCGACCCGGTGCGGCTGGTGCCGATCCTGCATTATGACGGCTCGCCGATCACTGCGCGTTTCATCGCGAATGCGATCGGCGACCATCAGGACCATCTCAAGGTGACCCCTCTGCGCAAGGCCGTGTCATGACCTACATTGCAAAGCCGAAATTCCATCATCCCGGCCTCAAGAAGAACGAGCTCGGCTATACCCACCGCGACTACGAGGGCAAGATCTCGACACTGTGCGCCGGCTGCGGCCACGACTCGATCACGGCGTCGATCATCGAGGCCTGCTACGAGCTCTCGATCGAGCCGCACCGGGTGGCGAAGATCTCCGGGATCGGCTGCTCGTCGAAGACGCCTGACTATTTCCTCGGCAATTCGCACGGCTTCAACTCGGTGCATGGTCGCATGCCGTCGGTGCTAACTGGCGCCAACCTCGCCAACCGCGACCTGATCTATCTCGGCGTTTCCGGCGACGGCGATAGCGCCTCGATCGGCTTTGGCCAGTTCGCGCATTCGATCCGCCGCGGCGTCAACATGACCTATATCGTCGAGAACAACGGCGTCTACGGCCTGACCAAGGGCCAGTTCTCGGCGACCGCCGACCGCGGCTCAAAATCGAAGAAGGGCGTGGTCAATACCGACAACGCGATCGACCTGGTCGCGATCGCGCTGCAATTGGGCGCGACCTTCGTGGCGCGCAGCTTCTCCGGCGACAAGAGCCAGCTTGTGCCGCTGATCGCGGCCGCGATCCAGCACAAGGGCGCGTCCTTCATCGACGTCATCAGCCCTTGCATCGCCTTCAACAATCACGCCGGCTCGACCAAGAGTTTCGACTATGTCCGCGAGCACAACGACGCCGTGAACCGGCTCGACGTGCTTGTCGGCCGCGAGCCGATCCATGTCGACTATGCGCCCGGCACCGTGCAGGTGGTCGAGCAGCACGACGGCTCGCGGATCGCGCTGCGCAAGCTCGATGCCGATTACGATCCGCATGACCGGCTGGGGGCGATGACCTTCCTGCAGAAGCACGCCGCCAAAGGCCAGATCGTCACCGGGCTGTTGTACGTCGATCCGGAAGCGGAGGACTTGCACGCCCATCTCAACACGGTGGACACCCCGCTCAATACGCTCGACGCCAAGGCGCTCTGTCCGGGCTCCGCCGCGCTGGACAAGATCAACGCCAGCCTGCGCTGAGCGCCGTAGCGCCGTAGGGTGGGCAAAGCGCAGCGTGCCCACCTTTTCTTGCACCGAATGTGGATGGTGGGCACGCTACGCTTTGCCCACCCTACAAGTTGCGGCGCGCCCCTTACTTGTCGCTCAGCACGTCGCCGAACAGGACCCATGACTTGCCGTCGAACCGTGCCATCTGAATCTGCCGGATCGGAGTGAGGTTGGTCGGCTCGGTGGTCACCTTGATGCCCGGCAGCAGCATCGGCAGTTCGAGCCCGTTGAGGTTGGTGGCCTGCTTGATGATGTTGTCGCGGCTGAAATCGTCCTTGCAGTTCTTCAGCACCGCCGCCATCACGCCGGCAACCGTATAGCCCTGCACATTGAAGAGGTCGCCGGGACTGGCATTCGGCTGATACTTCTTCATCCAGGCCGAGAATTCCTTCTGCGCGGGATCGTCGGCCCAGCGCGGATCGGTCGGATCCTTCAGGTACAGGCCGGTGACGACACCGACCGCATTCTCCAGGCCGGCCGGCTCGAGCACGGCGGACACGGAATTGGAGACGGTCGGCAGGATGACCAGCGGCTTCCAGCCCATGCCGGCGGCCTTGCGCAGCGCTTGCGCTGCGAATTTCGGCGTGGCCTCGGCGAAGAACACATCCGCGCCGGACTCGCGCATCGACACCATCTGCGAGTCGATGGTGGGATCGCTGGTCAGATAGGTCGTCTCCGACACGATCTGGCCGGCATGCTCGCCGAGCCCTTCCTTGAAGCCCTTCAGATAATCCTTGCCGGCGTCCTCGTTCGGCGTGATCACGGCGATCTTGGCGTCCGGCTTGGTCTGCAGAATGTATTTGGCGTAGAGCCTGCCTTCGAGCTCATAGGTCGGGTTGAAGCCGACGGTCCAGGGGAACTGCTTCGGCTCGTTCCACCGCGTCGCGCCCGACGAGACGAAGAGCTGCGGCACGCGCTTGATGTTCAGGTATTTCTGCACGGCGATGTTGGGCGCGGTGCCGACGGAACTGAACAGCGCCAGCACCTCATCCTGCTCGACGAGCTTGCGCGTCTGCTCCACCGTCTTCGACGGCGAATAGGCATCGTCGAGGCTGTCGAATTCGACCTTGCGGCCGTTGACGCCGCCCTGGTCGTTCAGCATCTGGAAATACGCAGCTTCCGCGCGCGCAATGGTGCTGTAGGCCGATGCCGGCCCGCTGTAGGGCGCGGTGTTTCCTAGCTTGATGGTGGTTTCGGCGCCGAGCGAAGCTGACATCATCAGCATCGAGAGCGCGGCGGAGGCGAAAGCGCCCGCCAGACATTTGCGAGTTGTCACGGTCCTAATCCTTTTTGGTTTTCTTGACCGCGCGCACCATACCAATCGCGCCAGATGAGGCAATCGCGCAAGAATTCCGCGTGCCGGCAATTGGGCACGCGTGATCGTGATCTCAGGCAAGTGGAGGATTGTAAATTCGTAGCCCGGGTGGAGCGGAACGCGTAACCCGGGACATCAGCATCTGAACTGCACCCCTGTAGTGAGACAGGATAATCAGGGACAGGAGCCCGGCGCTTGAGGCGGCAGGGCGGGTTGATGGGTTAGGGCCAGGTTGCGGGGCTGCTGCGCAGCAGCCCCGCAACCTGGTAAATTTGCTTCGAACTCGGCTGGCGGCTGGTAAG
>NZ_JBEGDB010000095.1:0-27190 GCF_043638955.1 Bradyrhizobium sp. 31Argb
AGCTTGTCCAGCGTGCGCTTGGCCGGCAGATGCGACTGCTCGACCAACTGGATGATCTCGGCCTTCTCGGACGCAGGGTATCTCATGCCTCGTCCTCCCCATCCCCGTTCATGCTTTTTTTGAGCAGCCGGTTCTCAAGGGTGAGGTCGGCCACAACTTCCTTCAACGCGGCCGTCTCACGACGCAGATCCTTTACCTCGCCGGAGGTTGCCGCACGTGCCGTATCCCCCGCCAGACGGCGCTTACCAGCTTCGAGGAACTCCTTGGACCAGCCATAATACATCGAGGCGGCGATGCCTTCTCGGCGGCAAAGTTCGGAGATGTTCTCCTCGCCCCGAAGTCCTTCCAGCACGATGCGGATCTTCTCTTCTGCCGAGTAATGCCGGCGCGTCTGACGCCGAATGTCCTTTAGCACTTGTTCTGCCGGCGCTTTGCCCGGTCCGGATTTCTGTTTCATCTTCGCTCCTGGTGGCTACGATGAACCAGAAATCCTCCCTCCGCAAAATCCTTCAATTTGTCTCAAAGGTCTCGACGGCGAACACTCAGCAAGCGAAGGCCCTTGCGGAGAAAAATAGATTTAGATTCTAATTCTAGATTGGTCAAGGCCGAACTGCCTGCGGTATATTGCTTCATCAAACTGGATCGAACCGGACGGGACGCTGAGTGGCCAAACCAAGAAACGCATCACCAATCGGAGCTGAACAGCCTCAGGGTCTGGCGGCAATTTCGAAGCTCGCGCGCGTCAACGCCCCAAAGCAGGCGCGCAGCGAACAGAGATTGGCCGACATCGTACAGGCGCTGAACGTCCTCTTGGACGGCCGATCGTTCGACGACATTACCATCCCGGAAATCGCAGCGCGGGCCGGGTGCGTGCCAGCCTCGATCTATGCGAGATTCAAGGACAAGCGCAGTATCCTCGTGGCTCTGCACGAATCTTTTCGGAACCAGCAAGTTACGCAAATCGAAGAGAGCTTGAGTACAGATGCTCACAAGGATTTGTCGCTCGACGACTCGATACGGCTGATCCTGCGAAACCTCACCAGGCACTATTCTCGCAGGCAGCACATGTTGCGATCAACGCTCTTTCTCGACGATCAAGAAATCTACGAAGGGGCTGGAGCACTGATTGCGTTGGTTTCGACCCGCGTATCAGCCATCCTGCGTCAGAAACTGCCGAAACGTCGGATAATGTCCGAAGAGCGGGTCGACTTGGCTGTCCGCTCGGTCGTCGCACTCTTGCAGCAGCGGCTGATCTTTCGTCCGGCCTCGGTTGGCAGGTTCGCTCCATCCGACGATTCTCAAATCGCTTCAGAAATTACCATCGTCTTTCGCAGCATCCTGCAGATCGGCGATTGATCGGACTGGCTATCCTCGCGTGGTCGCTGGACGGCGCAACTCGAGACCGAGGTGCAAGGCTGCGGTCCCTACTCAAACGTGATCGACACTTCGCCCCGTTGGCGGTTCTTCGCAAAGCGCGCCTTAGACGAACTGATCCCAAATCAAAGGTATGGAAACGTGGACAGACAAGTGACGCTCATCACCGGTGCATCTCGGGGGATTGGCAGGCAGGTTGCCGTTGATTGCGCTCGAGAGGGCCACCCTGTGGTAATTAACTTCGCCAGGTCTCATGACGTCGCGGAGGAGGTCGTCGCGTCGATCGTCAACGCAGGGGGGCAGGCTATAGCAGTGCAAGGTGATGTAAGCGTTGAGGCGGATGCTCGCGGACTTATTTCAGCGGCCGTCGATCAATATGGAAGGCTCGACTGTGTCATCAACAACGCCGGGGTTGGCGAGAAGATTCCCCTTGAAAGCCTGACGTCCGATGCATTCGACCAAGTGTTGAAGCTCAATCTACTCTCTGCATTTATGGTCTCGCAGGCGGCCATACCTCGCATGATGAAAAATGGTGGCCGGCTGATTTTCATGTCTTCAGGGGCCGCGAGGACGGGGGGAATCATCTCGGCAGCCTACGCAGCATCCAAGGCCGGAATGGAGGGGTTGATGCACTACTACGCGACGTATCTTCGCGAACATAGAATTACGGCAAATGCCATCGCTCCGTCGCTCATTGCCACCGACATGATCAATCGTGCTGCGCATCAGTCGGACAAGAGCCTCCCGCTCGGCCGTTTTGGACGTCCCGACGAAATCTGGCCTGCGGTTAGAATGATCATGGAAACCGAGTATCTTACCGGGCAGACGATCCATATTGACGCCGGGCGATATATGACGTGAGGTAGATAAAATGTCGCATTCGTAGGCAAAGTTGTTCAGATGCAGGTCGTTATCGCAAATCTAAGCGGAGCTGAGGGCTGCTATTGTGAAGGGTTTCGGCCGCCGAACGCGCGGCGCCGTCTTCAAGCGGCCAGCATCCGAAACCCTTCACAAAAGCGGCGTCGAGGCAAGCGCACAGCATCGGCCGCCTGAGACGATCGCGCGCGCCGGAGAAGGCGACGAGACGGCGATGCGGGTCTGCGACGAGCGGCGCTTCAAGGACGGCAATCGCACCTCTTCAGAGCAGCGTCCCTCGATGGGCCAGGATGTGCAGAAGGGCCGCCGCACCGAGATCGAGTTCCTCAACGGTTTCGTGGTGCGCGAGGGCGCGAAGATCGGCCTGTCCTGCGCCGCCAATGCCGTGCTAACCGACCTCGTCAAACGCGTGGAGCGGAACGAGCTGAGCCCGGATCCACGGCACATCACGGAGCTGCGGTTGAACTGAGGTGCGCTCGCAAGAGCGGAGCAGGCCGGCACTGGCGTTGACATTCCCGCCGGTCGCATCCGAATTCGAGGACTTATCTAGCTGAAAAATAGGGTGAATTAGACGGCGGCAGCAAATTAGTCCGGAGGGGCTTGCGATAAGAGCATATACCTCTATTTTTACGAGCATATGCTCTCAACGGAAGGATGCTTGTCATGAGTGAGGCTGAGGTTCTTGTGAGCGGTGCTACCGGACGCACCGGCGGTGCTGCCATCGACGAACTGCTCAAGATGGGCAGGCGCGTGCGGGCCTATGTGCGCTCGAACGGTGAACGCGCCGCTGCTCTGCGGGCTCGCGGTGTCGATATCGCGGTCGGTGATTTCACCGACATCGACCGCATCCGTGCGGCCATGGAAGGCGTCCGATCGGCCTATTTCCTTCATCCGATAGCGCCGGGAATCGTCGGCGCTTCAGCCTATTTCGCGCAGGCCGCGAAGGAGGCGGGCGTTACTGCAATCGTCAACATGTCGCAGATCTCCGCGCGCCGAGAGGCGAGAAGCCATGCTGCGCAGGACCACTGGGTGGCCGAGCGGATCTTCGATTGGTCAGGTGTCGCGACGACCCATCTCCGTCCCACCTTCTTCGCCGACTGGCTTGTCTACCCGCATCTCGGCAAGGATATCTGGGCCAGGAAGAAGATCGAATTCCCATTCGGGAACGGCCGTCACGCGCCCATCGCCAGCGACGACCAGGGGCGAGTCATCGCCCACATCCTGGCCAATCCAAAAGGCCACGAGGGCAAGACCTACACACTTCATGGCCCGGTCGAGATGAACCATGCTGAGATCGCCGCCGCCATGAGCAAGGTCCTTGGCGCCAACATCGAGTATGCGCCGACATCGATCGAGGAGTTCAAGCAGAACATGGAGCAAGTGCTCAAGTTTCCCCCGTTCCTGGTGCAGCACCTCGTCGAAGTCGCGCAGAACTATCGGGATGGCATCTTCGCGGGCACGAACGACAACGTCGAAAAGATCACCGGGACGCCCGCGCTTTCGGTGCCGGCTTTCATCGAAAAATACCGCCATGTCTTCGTTTGACAAGGCGCTGAAGATTCGGACCATCAACGGAGATCGCGAGGGGGAAAGATGCTGCTGGCCAACCAACCGCTCAGGGTCGACGAGTGCAACTGCAACGCCATGAGGAAGGCGAGCCGGCAGATCACCCGCTTTTACGATGCTCATCTTGAGCCGACTGGCCTGCGCATCACGCAATTTCTAACCCTGGCGGTCCTCAGTCAGGTGGGGAGTGCAGCGATCAATGCCCTTGCCGAACGCCTCGACATCGAACGGACGGCGATGGGGAAAATGGCCGGCTTTTTGGAGCGCGATGGCCTGATCAAAATCCGGCCGTCACCCACCGACGGTCGAAGCCGACTCATCGAACTCACCGAAAAAGGACGTCGTCTTCACGCTGAAGCGTCCCCTCTCTGGCGCGAAGCCCAGCGGCAATTCGAGCAAGTGAACGGTGCGAAAAATGTAACAGAGCTGCGCCGCGGATTGAGAAAGATGGTCGTCGGCAGCCTGGCGACAAGTTCATCCGAAGACTGAATTTCCCACCGCTTCAGACATGCCGGCGTCGCCGGCTGGGGCAAGACGCTCGCTCCAAGGTTCGCCTTCACGCCCTCGCAATAGCAGAACAAATTGATGTTACCGGGGGCGGAGCGGACAAACTTCGTCCCCGTGAATCGGGCTGGCTGCAAAAAGGCAGCACGTGCTCGAATCAAAGGCAGCAAGAAGCCCATCCGGCCGGAACGCACGCTCAACAGCGCAATTTCTTACGCACTTATGCCGTCGAGTTTGGCACGGTGGTTGCTTGAAGTGCATGGTGGACAGGAGACACCATGTCATCGCCCAAAGTGCAACTTCGTTTGAACGGCATCCGTAAGAGCTTTCCCGGAAAGGAAGCTGCGACGCAGGTTCTCGACGGCTTAACCTTCGATATCCATGAGCGTGATTTCGTCAGCATCATTGGCCCGAGTGGCTGTGGCAAGACGACGGTGTTCAATATTATCGCCGGCCTTGTGGATCCCGATGATGGCGTCATGCTCTATCGCGGCCAGGAAGTGGAAAGCTTACGCGGTCGCGTGGGCTATATGATGCAAAAGGATCTGCTTTTCCCTTGGCGCACGGTGCTGGACAACGTTCTGCTCGGCCTTGAGACCAAGGGCATCGATCCAAAACGGGCTCTGGATACCGCGAGGGAATATCTCAGCACGTTCGGTCTTTCCGGCTTTGAGAACTCATATCCCAAGATGCTGTCCGGCGGTATGCGTCAGCGCGTGGCCTTGATCCGCACTCTCGTGCTCGATCCCGACATCCTGCTCCTCGATGAGCCGTTCTCGGCGCTCGATTATCAGACGCGGCTGTATCTCGAGGGCATCCTGATGGAGGCGGTGGAAACCTTTCACAAGACCGTGATCCTCGTGACCCACGACATCGATGAGGCAGTGGCGCTTTCCAAACGTGTGGTCGTGCTCAGTCAACGTCCGGCGCGAGTCAAGGCCGTTCACGACATCGCGCTGAACGAACATTCTCCGATCGCAGCGCGAAGCGATCCACGCTTCTCCGGTTATTTCCACACGCTCTGTGCGGAGCTCGATATCCAGACCAGGAAGAGTGCATGACGGAAACGGCTCAAGTTGTAAAAACCGCGGCGCCCGCTCGCCCACGCGAGAAAAAGCGCCGCAATGTGTTCGATTCCCTTATCGGGCGAAGCGCTCTTCAGATACTCGCTGTTGTCGGTTTCTTCCTGCTTTGGGAAGCGGCGGTGCGATGCGGATGGTTGTCGGGCTTCCTTGTTGGTCAGCCGAGCGGTGTTCTGCGCAACCTCATCGGTTCCATCGCGAACGGCTCCCTTTTTGCTGATACCGGCTACACAATATTCGAGGCGATCCTGGGATTTACCTTCGGTACCGTGATCGGTTCGGTCATCGGCCTTGCGCTGTGGTATTCGGTGTTCGTGGCGCGGCTGGTGGAACCGTTCATCGCGGCCATCAATTCGGTGCCGAAAATCGCGCTGGCGCCAATCATCATCCTGTGGTTCGGCACCGGCTTGCTATCGAAGGTCGCGCTCGCGATCTCGCTCACCTCCATCGTCGCTCTCATCACCGCCTACCAGGCGGCAAAGGACGCGGACAAAGATCTCCAGGCGCTGCTTTTCTCCATGGGCGCATCCAAGCAGCAGATCTTCAAGCGGGTGATCGCGCCCTCGACCTTGCCCGCGATCATCGCCACCTTCCGCATCAATATCGGATTCGCCCTGGTGGGCGCGGTCGTGGGGGAATTCATCTCCTCCCAGCATGGTCTAGGCCACGTCATCTACGTGGCCTCGAGTCTTTACGATCTCAATACGGTGTGGGCCGGCCTGTTCACGCTGATGCTCGTTGGCTTTCTTTTCTACCACTTGGTCGAGGTCATCGAGAACTGGCTGCTTCCGTGGAAGCAACAGCAGGGCGGCACGCAGATCAACGTTTGATCCTCTTTCAGGAGACTTCCAAAAATGAGACGGCGACTTCCGAAACTGAGCACTCTTTCCGTTGCCCTCGCTCTTGCTCTCGGCATAACCGCAGCAGGGCCGGCTTCCGCCGAGATGAAGAAGGCGACCATCTCTCAGGCGTTTCAATCCCTGCTATACTTGCCACTCTATGTCGGCATGAACGAGGGCTTTTTCGAAAAGCAGGGGCTTGATCTCAACAAGGAAAGCGCCGGCTCCGGAAGCGTTGCTCTCTCGGCCGTGATCTCCAAGAGCGCGCAATTCTCGCTTCATGGACCCGAATGGACGGCCATCGCTGCGTCCAAGGGCGCACCGGTGAACACGATCGCCAACGTCGTGAATGGCGCCGCCGTATGGATCGCCGCCACGCCCGACTTCAAGTTCGACAGTGTGAAAGATCTCAAAGGCCAGAAGATCGTAACTGGGCTGATGCCGACCACCAGCACCTCACTGTTCATCAAGCTGTTGAAGGAAAACGGCATGGATGCCAGCAAGGACGTCGAGATGATTCAGGTTCCGCTCGGCACCGAGCCCGGTCCCTTCGTCGCCGGCCAGGCCAAGGTGGCGGTCATGTACGAGCCTGGCCTCGACCAGGTGGTGGCCAAGGGCATGAAGGTGGTGGTCGGCTTCCCGAAACTGTACGGCGCCTATGCCTTCTCTACCATCACCGCGCGCAACGATGTCGATCCGGACCTTGCCCAGCGGCTGACCAATGGCCTCGAAATGGCGGTGCGTTTCATGCACAAGAACGAGGCGCGCACGGTGGCAATCGCGCAGAAGGAATTCCCGAATCTTGAGCCTGCCGTGGTGGAAGCGGCGGTAAAGCGCATGCTTGCCGACAACGTTTACCCCACCAGTGTCGATATCACGCCCGACGCGCTGAAGCTTGCGCTCGAGACGCAGATCGCGCTCGGCAATCTCGCCGCCCAGCCTGACTACAAGACCTTCGTTCCGAGAACCTATATCGAAAAGGCGATATCCACGAACTGACCTTCGCCGATCTTCGTCGCAACGGCTTCGGGCTGACCCCGGAGCCGTTTGCCTTTTGACCTTCCTCACCTTGGTTATGGCCCTTCCGAACATGAACTTCGCGCAAGACCATTCTGGCCTCCTCGAAATCATCAGCATGATCGCTGCGGCCTCGGCACAAGCGCAGAACCTGATTGCGGCCAGTCACGCGCGCGCCGCGGCTGTCGAACCTGATCTTCGCGCCTTCGCTTATTTGCCGTCCGAACCGCCCATCGCTTCAGCGGGAAATGGGCCACTCGCAGGTGTCGCGGTCGGTGTGAAAGATCTCATAGACACGGCCGATATGCCGACCACCTACGGTTCGCCGGTGTATGCAGATCACCAGCCGAATGAGGATGCCTGGGTCGTCAGCCGCCTGAAAGATCTCTCGGCGACGGTTCTCGGCAAGACGGTCACCACCGAATTCGCATGGCGCGAACCCGGCCCCACCCGCAACCCTTGGAATCCAAGGCACACGCCCGGCGGTTCTTCCTCCGGCTCTGCAGCGGCCGTTGCAAGCGGATCGGTGCAAGCGGCGCTGGGCACGCAGACTCTGGGTTCGATCCTGCGACCTGCCGCCTATTGTGGTGTGGTGGGATTAAAACCCAGCTTCGGCACCATCAGTCTGAAGGGCGTCCATCCGCTCTCGCAATCCCTGGACCATCTCGGCCTGTTCGCCCGCAGCGTGGATGACGCCGCGTATCTGCTGGCGCTGCTGGCGGGCGGCCCCGGTGCTTCTCGGCAGGCGCCGCTTCAGATTTATCCTGAAGGCGTTGATCCTTTTCCCGCACCGCGGATCGCGTGGCTTCGTCCGGCGGCAACGCCGGCCTTGGACGAAAGCCAAAGCGCGCTGCTCGCGCAAGTCGCCGCTCTCTTCAGAGATGCCGGAGCGATCGTCGAGCCGTTTACGTTGCCTGCGGAGTTCGAGCAACTGCCGGCGCTTTCCGCTACGCTCTGCGGCGCGGAAGGGGCGGCGAATTTCGGTGCTCTCGTCACACGTTTCCCGGACAAGACCAGCGCCCGACTTAAGGCCCTCGTCGAACGCGGCGCGTCGATTTCCGCGACCGAGTATATTTCCGCCCGCGCGAGGCAGCTTGCGCTCCGCGCCGATTTCACCCGCGCGCTCGCAGGCTTCGACGGTGTTCTTACGACCGCAGCAACGGGTGAAGCGCCGGAAGGATTGTCTGATACCGGCGACCCTGGCCTGTGCGTGCCCTGGACAACTCTCGGGGTTCCGGCGATCGCATTGCCTGCCGGCATCGGGCCGCGCGGCCTGCCCATCGGAATCCAGCTTGTCGCGCCATTCGGCGAAGACCTGAAGCTGCTGCGGATCGCCAAATGGTGCGAAACCTCGCTCGCTATCAAGACCGGGCGCCAGCAGAGCGAATAGATGCCGTGGGGGAAAGCGCGATATCTTCCCGCCTGCGCTGATCGCGACCGATTATGTCGCGCCTTGGTTCTGATGGTCACGGATAGACGCATCACTGAACAGGCTCCAGCCATTGCAGACTATCAGTCGCATCGCCCGAGACGATCGCGCATGCCGGGGAGCGCGACGCGACGGCGCTGCGCGTGTGCGACGAGCAGCGCTTCAAGGACGGCAAGCGCACCTCTTCAGAGCCGCATCCCACGATGGGCCAAGACGTACAGAAGGGCCGGCACCGAGATCGAATTCCTCAATGGTTTCGTGGTGCGCGAGGGCGAAAAGATCGGTCTGCCGCGCACGGCCAATGCTGTGCTGACGGATCTCGTCAAGCGCGTGGAGCGTAATGAGCTGAGCCCGGATCCGCGGCACATCACGGAACTGCGGTTGAACTGAGTCGGTTTGTCCGCCTTGATGCGCTCGCAATAGCAGAGCCGGTTGACGTCTGAACGACCGGGCGGAGCAGACAAACTCCGTCCGCTTAAATCGGACAGCTACGGGCCCAGAAGCCGACATCGCGGCGTTCCTGTAGCGGTCAATACGGACACCCCCGGGCCCGACGGGCCATTGGAGACGGTCGCGAGATGGCACCTGCAACGAAAAATGCGACGTCGATCCGTCCAATTGCCGAAAATGCATAGTCCGCCGCTGGGGAGCAGCGCTAACGTTTAGGTTCACTCAGGTTGTTGGCGCAGCATCGCTCGGGCCAGGTCGGTGCCATAAATTTCCAGACACTTATTCGTCCGAGGCCCGAGGCAAATCAAAGGAGGACGCAATGAGTAAGCTCTTTTCGGCAGCACTGATCGCTGTGGCCATGTTCGCTAGTCCGGCCATGGCGGCGTGGTACGACAAAAACGGCGCAGTCATCCATCCCTCCCGCGTCGTTCACTGCATCCGGGCTCCAGACACTGGCCAGTTTGCCGGAGGTCCGTGGAATAATCCTCCCTGCGAACCGGCAACCCGGGGCTCAGGCACCAGGGCGGCGTGGCGCGACAGAAACGGTGCTGTCATCCATCCCTCCCGCGTCGTTCACTGCATCCGGGCTCCAGACGTTGGCCAGTTTGCCGGAGGTGCGTGGAGTAATCCTCCCTGCGAACCGGCAACCTGGCGCTGAGGCGTCAGGTAGCACTACGGTACGGCCAGTTACACTCCTGCCACTGCACGCGGCAGGAGTTCATTGGTACGCGGCGATGACCCACGTGTTCGCAAGCCCGAGCCGTAAAACCATTGTGCAGGGAAAGCCGGAGCGAATCCGGTTGAACCTGTGGTCCTACCCCGTGCTTTCTTTGCACGGGACCCATGGGTGCAATCGGCACCCGGCTTTCCCTGCGCCCTCTGCTCAATGAGAGGGTGAAACGAACGCAAACCTCGGGCACCACATGCCGCGAGAATGCGGACTCGTATCCATCCCTCACTCCACCGTCATGCCCCGCGCAGGCGGGGCATCCAGTACCCGGCGGCCCAGCGGTTCAAGCACCGCCGCCTCTGGAATACTAGATCGTCCGCCGGAGCCTGTCATCGGGCGGCGCTTTTGCGCCGACTCGGTGGCGGACGATGACAGCGGAAGGCTGTTTGACATTTGAATCAGGAACTCTCGGCCGTCATTGCTCCGAATGAAACGATCTGTCTACGCGCGGCTGTCGTATGCTTTCATTCCGTCGGCGATCCAACCGTCTGACCCGGCGCGGTTTTTCACCGTTCATTCCGTATCGTGGGAAACAAAATCAGCGTCGTTGAGATCGTCGGTCGCTCCCGTGATCATCAGGCCGATGCAACATCAGCGAGGCGCGACATGGCGAAGATGCGGGCGGTCGATGCGGCGGTGCGTATTCTGGAGAAGGAAGGGGTAGATTGCGCGTTCGGTGTTCCCGGCGCGGCGATCAATCCGCTCTATTCGGCGCTGAAGAAGCGTGGCTCGATCCGGCATATCCTCGCGCGTCATGTCGAGGGCGCCTCCCACATGGCGGAGGGGTACACCCGCGCCAAGTGCGGCAACATCGGTGTCTGCATCGGCACGTCGGGTCCGGCGGGTACCGATATGATCACCGGGCTCTATTCGGCGATCGCCGATTCCATTCCGATCCTCTGCATCACCGGGCAGGCGCCGCGGGCGCGGCTCTACAAGGAGGATTTCCAGGCCATCGATATCGAGTCGATCGCAAAGCCGGTGACGAAATGGGCGGTCACGGTGCGCGAGCCTGGCCTCGTGCCGCGCGTGTTCAGCCAGGCGTTCCACCTGATGCGCTCGGGGCGTCCGGGTCCCGTGCTGATCGACCTGCCGCTCGACGTGCAGCTCGCCGAGATCGAATTCGATGACGAGACCTATGCGCCGCTGCCGGTCTACAAACCAACCGCGACGCGGGCGCAGATCGAGCGCGCGCTCGAAATGCTGAATATGGCCGAGCGGCCGCTGATCGTGGCCGGTGGTGGCGTCATCAACGCCGATGCGTCAGAGCTGCTGGTAAGTTTCGCCGAAACCGTCAACGTGCCCGTGGTACCGACGCTGATGGGCTGGGGCGCGATCCCCGACGACCACGTGCTGATGGCCGGGATGGTCGGGCTGCAGACCAGCCACCGCTACGGCAATGCCACCATGCTGCAATCGGATTTCGTGCTCGGCATCGGCAACCGCTGGGCCAACCGGCACACCGGCTCGATCGAGACCTACACCAAGGGCCGCACTTTCGTGCATGTCGACATCGAGCCGACGCAGATCGGCCGCGTGTTCAATCCGGACCTCGGCATCGTGTCCGACGCCAAGGCGGCGCTTGAACTGTTCGTCAGTGTCGCGAAGGAATGGCGGAAATCCGGAAAGCTCCGCGAGCGACAGGCGTGGCCGGTCTCATGCCAGGATCGCAAGCGCACGATGCTGCGCAGGAGCCATTTCGACGACATGCCGATCAAGCCGCAGCGCGTCTATCAGGAGATGAACCGCGCTTTCGGCCGCGACACTTGCTACGTCACCGTGATCGGACTGTCGCAGATCGCCGGCGCGCAATTCCTGCGCGTCTATCATCCGCGCAATTGGATCAATGCCGGGCAGGCGGGACCCCTGGGTTGGACGCTCCCCGCCGCGCTCGGCGTGCGCGCCGCCGATCCGGATCGCGAAATCGTCGCGCTCTCGGGCGACTATGATTTCCAGTTCCTGATTGAGGAGCTCGCAGTCGGGGCGCAGTTCAAATTGCCGTACATCCATATCGTCGTGAACAATTCCTATCTCGGCCTGATCCGCCAGGCGCAGCGCGGTTTCGACATGGACTACCAGGTGCAATTGTCGTTCGAGAACATCAACGCGCCCGAGATCGGCTCTTACGGCGTCGACCACGTCGCGGTCGCCGAAGGCCTCGGCTGCAGGGCGATCCGCGTCACCGACCCGAACGATGCGCAGGCGGCATTCGCGACCGCGCGCGAATGGATGGCGAAGTATCGGGTACCGGTCGTGGTCGAGTTCATCCTCGAGCGCGTGACCAATATCGCGATGGGTACCGAGATCGACAACGTCGTGGAGTTCGAGGAACTGCTCGACTTGCCGCTGGACGAGGTGCCGCCGCGCGTTGATGCGCGCCAGCCCGGCAAATTGCTGCCCGCCGAGTAAGGAGTTGGATTGTGCCGAAATTTGCTGCCAATCTCACGATGCTGTTCGGGGAATTGCCGTTCCTGGAGCGCTTCGCCGCCGCCAAGGCCGCCGGCTTCAATGGCGTCGAATATCTGTTCCCCTATGACTTCGATAGAGCCGAGCTGCGTGAGCAGCTTGATAGTCACGGCTTGATCCAGGTCCTGCACAATCTCCCCGCCGGCGATTGGGCGGGAGGCGAGCGCGGCATTGCGATCTTTTCCGATCGGGTCGATGAATTCCGGGACGGTGTCTTTCGCGCCATTGATTACGCCAAGGCGCTCGACTGTCGGCAGTTGAATTGCCTGGTCGGTATCGCACCGCGCGACGCAGATCCGCTCGAATTGAACGAGGTGCTGGTCAACAATCTGCGCTTTGCCGCCAACGCGCTCGCCAAGGAGCAAGTCAAGCTCCTGGTCGAGCCGATCAACACGCTCGATATCCCCGGCTTCTTCCTGAACCATACCGAGCAGGCGGCGCAGCTCATCGCCGACGTGGGCTCGAGCAATCTCTTCATCCAATATGACATCTACCACATGCAGGTGATGGAGGGTGACATCGCCCGCACCGTGCAAAAATACCTGGCGCGCATCGAGCATATTCAGCTCGCCGACAATCCCGGCCGCAACGAGCCGGGCACCGGTGAGATCAACTACCCCTTCCTGTTCCGTCATCTCGACGCGATTGGTTATCGCGGCTGGGTCGGATGCGAATACAAGCCGCGGACGACGACCGTTGACGGTCTCGGTTGGCACGCGGCGCTCACGCTCGTCACTTGATTTGCAGGGGAATATCGCAATGGCAAAGATTGGATTCATCGGCCTCGGCACCATGGGACGCCCGATGGCGGGTCACCTTCAAGCGGCTGGTCATCGCCTGTTTCTGCATGACGTCGGGCCGATCCCGCCGGAGCTGGTCTCGGGCGGCGGTGTCGTCTGCAAATCGGGCAGGGAGGTCGCGCAGGAAGCGGAAGCCGTCATCGTCATGGTGCCGGACACGCCGCATGTGGAGGCGGTGTTGTTCGGCCCCGGCGGCGTCGCCGAAGGACTGTCGAAAGGCAAAATCGTCGTCGACATGAGCTCGATCTCGCCGCTTGCGACGAAGGAATTCGCGAAGAAGATCGAGGCGCTTGGCGCAGACTATCTCGATGCGCCGGTGTCCGGTGGCGAGGTCGGCGCCAAGGCGGCGAGCCTGACCATCATGGTGGGCGGGCCAGAGCGTGCGTTCAACACGATGAAGCCAGTGTTCGAGAAGATGGGCAAGAACATCACGCGTGTTGGCGGCAACGGTGACGGACAGACCACCAAGGTCGCCAACCAGATCATCGTTGCGCTGACGATCGAGGCGGTCGGTGAAGCCTTGCTATTTGCTTCGAAAGCCGGTGCCGACCCCGCGCTGGTGCGGCAAGCGCTGATGGGCGGCTTCGCGTCGTCGCGGATTCTGGAAGTGCATGGCGAACGCATGGTGAAGCGCAATTTCGAACCGGGCTTCCGTATCGAATTGCATCAGAAGGATCTCAACCTCGCGCTCGAGGGCGCCCGCGCGCTCGGACTTTCGCTGCCGAGCACGGCGATTGCGCAGCAACTGTTCAGTTCCTGCACGGCTCATGGCGGCAAGGCGTGGGACCATTCGGCGATGGTGCAGGCGCTCGAGCTGATGGGAGATCACGAGATCTAGCTCCCCTCATGGTGAGGAGCCGCGCAAGCGGCGTCTCGAACCATGAGGCCCCGTTGCCGCCCGCGGCCCATCCTTCGAGACGCCGCTACGCGGCCCTCAGGATGAGGTCACGTATGCGGCGGGCCGTGGTGAATGAAATTCTACAACGGTTGCCGCACGCCGAGGCCGAGCATGAAGCGTTCCCTGATCTGCACGGGATCGCGGCGAGTCGCGCCGGTGCCGGGCCTGTCGTCGATGCGCACGCCGATCAATGTCGGACCCTCAGAGGCGAGCGACTGATCGATCAGGCGCTCGAAATCATCCTCATCGGCGGCCCAGGAGCTGTTGGGAAGACCGCTCGCCACCGCGATGGCGACGAGATCGGAGGCCGCCGCTGCCGGCGTCGGCTGCGCGCCGGTGATCTGGTAGATGCCGTTGTCCATCACGACCATGGTGAGGTTCTTCGGCGCCAGCGTCGCGATCGTCGAGAGCGAGCCGAGCTGCATCAGCAGCGAGCCGTCGCCCTCCAGCGCGAACACGCGCCGCTTGGGCTGCGCCAGCGCCACGCCGAGCGCGATCGGAAAGGCGAGCCCCATGCTTCCGAGCATGTAGAAGTTCTGCGGGCGATGGCCGGCGGCCCAGAGGTCGAAATTGGTGTTGCCAATGCCGCCGACCACCGCCTCCTCGTTCTTCAATCTTGCGACGAGACGCGAGGTGAGGTCGAACCGGTTCATCACCTTGGTGTTGCGGGCGGGGGTTTTGCTTGCCGTGTTCATGGGACCGCTCACTTGTCAAAGACCTTGCCGCCCGTAAGGAGCGGCGAGAGGATCAGCGCCACCGGCGCCTGCGTGGCGACGGCCTGCTTGATCGAGCGATCGACGATGAATTCGAACTCGTCGAGCCGGGTCGCCGTGTGATGCTCCATCGCCAGCGAGTCGAGCACGGGCCGCATGGTGCGGCAGACCAGCGCCTGACCGTAATTGAATTCGCCGAGCGTGCCGCGCTCGGAGACGAACATGATCACCGGGATCTGGTAGGGGATCGCGAGCGAGGCCAGGACATTCGCAAGCGTCGCGAAGCCGGAGGTCTGCATCAGCACCGCGCCACGCACCCCGCCCATCCAGGCGCCGGAGACGATGCCGACCGCTTCCTCCTCGCGCGCGGCGGGAAAGGTCGTGAAGAAGGGATCGGCGTGCAGGTTCTTGATCAGCGGCGTCAGCACACGGTCCGGCACATAGGGCACGAGGCTGACCTCGTTGCGCTTGAGCGTCTGCAGCACGATGCCGTGCCAGCTCTTCTCCGCTGCGGTCTTGAGCGAGCTTTCATCCTCCGCGAGCGCCATGTCTGCTCTCCCTAACATCCCGCGACGCTGCGGCCGCTTTCTCGCGGCAAAACTTCACCCGACCGGCGCGATTGTCAACATGTCGCAGTCGCAACGCGACCTGCGGTTTCCGCTGGTGCGGATAAGGGTCCGCTATGCGATACAGGCGGCAACGACAATAAGACGAGAGCAGTGGGAGGAATGTCGTGGCCAGTTGGTTCTGGCGAGCCGCCATTGCGGCGGTCATGTCCCTTGCGGTCGGCTCGGTGTTCGCACAGCCGTTTCCCGCCAAGCCTGTTCATATCCTGGTCCCCTATCCGCCCGGCGGGGGCGTCGACGTGCTCACCCGCGCGCTCGCCGACGTGGTGTCGAAACAATGGGGACAATCGATCGTCGTCGAGAACCGGCCCGGCGCGGGCGGCGTGATCGCGTCGCAGGCGATCGCCACCTCGGCGCCGGACGGCTATGAGCTGATTGTGGTGGCGAGCGGCCACGCCACCAATCCATTCCTCTATCCCAAGCTGCCCTACGACACGTTCAAGGATTTCTCGCCGATTTCCCTGCTGGCGTCCTCGCCCAATGTGCTGCTGGTGCGCGCGGATTCCCCGTTCAAGTCGGCTGCCGAAATCATCGCGGCTGCGAAGGCCAAGCCGGGCAGCCTGTCCTACGGTCACGCCGGCAATGGCACATCGACCCATCTGGCGGGCGAACTCCTGAAGAACCTGGCGAAGATCGACCTCAACGCGATCCCCTACAAAGGCGGCATGCCGGCGATCAACGACCTCCTGGGCGGGCAGATCCCGATGTCGTTCAACAATGGTCCGGAGTCGGTCGGCCAATTGCAGGCCGGCACGGTCCGGGCGCTGGCCGTCACCACGGCGGCGCGGGCGCCGTTCCTGCCTGACGTCCCCAGCCTGTCCGAGGCCGTGCCGGGCTACGACACCGAGGTGTGGTGGGGGCTGCTCGGGCCGGGCGGCATGGTCCCCGATCTCGTGACAAAGCTTTCGCACGACTTCGTGGCCGCACTGAACACGGAGATGGTAAAGGAACGGCTGACCAAGCTCGGCGCGGTGCCGATCGGGAGCGCGCCGGAAAAGTTCGATGCCAAGATCCATGCCGACTATGAGAAATGGGGGCCAATCATCAAGGCCGCCGGCATGACGGCGGAATAGCGCGATGACCGCTTCAGCCATTCCCGCCTGCCTGCCGCCGCGCGAGGTCAGCCGTCCGAAGGTGCCGCTGCCGCCGGGCGCTTGCGATACCATGCCCACGTGTTCGGTCCGTCCGATCGCTTTCCCTATGCGGAGGATCGCAGTTACACGCCGCCCGATGCGCCGCTGGAAAAATACCTTGCTATGCTCGATATCATCGGGTTTGCGCGCGGCGTGCTGGTCCAGGGCAGTGCGCATGGCAGCGACAATTCCGCGATGCTGGATGCGCTCCGGCGCATGCCCGATCGCCTGCGCGGCGTCGCGGTAGCCGATGCGCGCGTCGCGCCGGCCACGCTGCGCGAATGGAACGCGCTCGGCGTGCGTGGCTTGCGCTTCAACCATTTCTTCCGCGGCGGCCAGTTGCACTATCGCGGTGGTGTTCCGCTGACGGAAGCCGAGAGACTAGCGCCTGTAATGGCTGAGCTCGGCTGGCATCTTCAACTCTGGATCGACATCAAGGATTTGCCGCAGGCGATCCCGCTGCTGAAATCCTTCCGCCTGCCTGTTGTGATCGACCATATGGGCCGTACCGATGCCCGCGCCGGCACCGGCACCGAGGGGTTCCAGAGCCTGCTCCGCGCGGTCGCCGACGGCTGGTGCTGGGCTAAACTCTCCGGCGCGCATCGCCTCAGCCAGCAGGCGCCCGATTATCCCGATGCCCAGCCGTTCCACGAGGCCCTGGTGAACGCGAATCCCGAGCGCCTCGTCTGGGGCGGCGACTGGCCGCATCCGCGTGTGGAGGGCGAGATGCCCGATGCCGGCCATCTGCTCGAATTGTTCCAGCAATGGACACCGGATGAGGCGACGCAGCAGCGTATCCTCATCGCCAATCCCGCAAGACTCTATGGTTTCCCGAACTGAAAGTTGCAGAAGGACATGACCGTCAACAACAAGCGCGTCTTCTACGTCAAATACCTCGCCCACAACATCTATGCGGACATCCTCAAGAGCCGCCCCGACGTGCGGCTCGACCGGCTGGAGAATGAGAGCCCCGACGAGGTCGCAGCACCGATCCTCGAAGCGGCGCATGCCTACCAGATCGGCGCGGCGCGCGACGAACTGGCCAGGCACTTCCATGTCGACCGGGACCTGCTCCGTCGTACGCCGAACCTCCTGATCGTCTCCTCCAACGGCGCGGGTTTCGATCCCGTCGACGTCGACGCCTGCACCGCGGCCGGCGTGCTGGTGGTCAACCAGTCCGGCGGCAACGCCAATTCCGTCGCCGAGCACGCGCTGGGGATGCTGCTCACCCTGTCGAAGCGGATCATCGAATCCGATCGCGTGCTGCGGCGCCAGCGGGACGTTAACCGCAATGCGCTGATCGGCAACGAGGCGCAGGGCAAGACCATCGGCATTGTCGGCCTCGGCAATGTGGGCCGGCGGATCGCCGAGCTCTGCCGGGGGCTCCTGCACATGAAGGTGATCGCCTACGATCCCTATTTGTCTGCCGAGGAGATGGCGAAGCGGGGAGGCGAGAAGGTCGAGCTCGACGAGCTCCTGTGCCGTGCCGACTTTGTCTCAATCAGTTGCCCGCTGACGAAGGAAAGCCGCGGCATGATCGGCGGGCGCGAATTCGCGCTGATGCAGCAGCATGCGTTCTTCATCACAACGGCGCGCGGCTTCATCCATGACGAGGAGGCGCTGGAGGACGCGCTGCGCAACAAGCGCATCGCCGGCGCCGGCCTGGACGTCTGGGCCAAGGAACCGCCGCCACCGGAGCATCCGCTGCTGCAGTTCGACAACGTGCTCGCCAGTCCGCATACGGCCGGCGTCACCCGGGAGGCGCGCGAGAACATGGGCCGCATCGCCGCCGAGCAGGTCCTGGACGCGCTCGACGGCAAGCGGCCGCCGCGGATCATCAATCCCGAGGTCTGGCCGGTTTACGCCAGGCGCTTCGAACGGACGTTTGGGTTTGCGCCGAAATAGGGCGATGCTGATTTTGGTCAAATCCACTGCCGAATGCACAGGCAGCGGAAGACGTGGAACCGCGCCGGATCGGGGTTGCCGGCGTGCCGTTCGCCGGCGCCCGGGATCGCGGTACGATTGGCGGTCATCGGCCTTGATTTCCCTCAACTCTTTTTCCCAGAATGCTAGTATCCAAATTCCGACGCTACCCGTGTAGCAGGAGGCTCCCATGTCACGATTTGTCGTTAGCTTCATGAAGGACGTACTTGGTGACAATGGTCGCGAGCGGGAGGTTTGCCAGAGTTCGCTGGAAGTTAATGCCTCGAACGAAGGTCAAGCCGCGGAAATGGCCAAGCAGAAATTCTGCGAGACGCAGGCGCTGTGTGACTGGTCGCTGCACGCTGACCGCATCCGGATCGACTCGGCAGATTTTCCCTCATAGTCATTCGCTCGCTTGAAATCAGCTCAGGCGCCGCAACGTCGCCGAGGGGCTCTCGCCGAACTTCGCGCGATAAGCACTTGCTATCCGGCTCAGATGGGTGAAGCCAAGATCGAAGGCGATGTCGACGACGCGTTCGTCCGGCCGCGCCGCTTTCAGCCGGGCATTGAGCCGGGCGAGCCGTATGTCCTGCAGCATCGCCGAAATGGTCGTCCCGAAATGGCGGCAGAAGCCGAGCTGTAATGCGCGAATACCGACGCCGGCTTCGTCGGCGAGCTGCACGAGATCGAGCGGCTCATCGACCTGGGCCTCGAGCCAGGCGCGCGCTCGCTTTAGCGCTATCGGCTGCGTCTCGACGCGGCCTTCGAAGATGGCGATCGCCCGGCTCAAACCATGATGCTGTCCGTTGAGTAGCGCGCTCAGCAATCGTTCCCGCCAATCGGCTGCCGCCAGGGGTGACAAGCGCTTCGCCGGACCAAGACTCTCGGCTCTCTCCACGAGATCGCAGATACCTGCCTGAAGAGCATGTCCAAACGGTGTGGTGAGGTCGACCGATGGATCGAACTCCACCGCTCTCGCCGAGGTACCCCCAGCGCTGCCGCCCGATGTTCCACCAGCTTGCGATCGAGCAGCAGGATGAGCTGGGCGCAATCCTGTCGCCACGTCATCTGGGTCGGCACAGTCGGCGACAGCAGCGATGCCGCAGCGCCAGGCGCGGTCGTCACCTCGCGCGCCGCCGTCCGTATCTCGGCGCAACCATGCAGCGGGATCTGCAGCAGGAAAAACCGGTCGAGGCAGCCGGGATCGATCGAGACCGATCCGCCATAGGCGACATAGTTCACCGAAAACCCGTCGAAGGCTGCGCAATTGTGCTGGGCGCTGAAGTTATGCTCGGAATGGCAGATCGGCTTCAGTTCATGCGGACAGAAAATCCGTCCGATCGCCTCGGCGGCGTCATCGACACTGGCGGTCGAGACGCGGGCGAAATCCGCAAGCCGGGTGTTGGTCAAGGCACCTGCGTTCATCGCAACCGCCGCGGAGTTGCTTGAGGTTTAAAATATCGGGAGCCTAATGCATCTTTCGGCATGGGGAAACGCAGTTTCGGCGCGTAGCCTGCCCGATGGCTATGCTGGCGTTTGCCGCGCGCTTGGGCAGCGACAGCTCCTCCTGCAGCGCAACATAAGCGCCGTGGCCGCGGGATTCGTTTATCGGCTAGACAAGCCGTCACTCCGACGACAGCCTCACGGGCACGGTGCAGTCCAGACATGGAGGTGGCGGAATGGGTGCGCTCGAGAAAGGCATAACGCGGAGCGGCACGGGTTACGGCGGCAAGACCTGGAATATTCTGGGCCAGGTCTATTTTCCCAAGGCGATCACCGACTCGACCTTTGCATTCGAGACCAACAGCGATCCCGGCCAGTTCGTGCCGGTGCACATCCATCCGACCCAGGACGAGTTCATCCTGGTGCAGGAAGGCACGCTCGATCTCAAACTCGACGGCGTCTGGGTGAAGGCTGAAGCCGGCGACCTCGTCCGTATGCCGCGCGGCATTCCGCACGGCTATTTCAACAAGTCGGACAAACCGGCCCGCGCGCTGTTCTGGGTCTCGCCGATGCAGAAGCTGGAGGCGTTGTTCGACAAACTGCACGATCTGCAGGATCCGGCAGAGGTGGTGCGCATTTCCGCCGAGCACGAGGTGAATTTCCTGCCGCCGGAAGCCAACGACTGACCTTGCCCTGGTAGCGGGCCCAACGTCGGAAGCAGCGGATTGCCGCGAGCGTATCCGGCGATGACGGCGGCGTGTGCGTACAATCCAACGGGTTGTTGATTTTCCGGAGCATCCACATGGTCAAGCAGAGGCATGTTTGCATCGTCGGCGCCGGCATTTCCGGGCTTGCCGCGGCCAAGGCGTTTTCCGAACGGGGACACAGGGTGACCATCGTCGAGCGCAGCGGCGATCTCGGCGGCGTGTGGGAGCCGGCGCGGTCCTATCCCGAGGTCCAGACCCAGAGCCCGAAAGATCTCTATCGCTACACCGACAAGGCGATGCCGGGCTCCTATCCGGAATGGCCGAAGGGGCCGTAGGTCTACGCTTACTTGCGCGACTACGCGCGCGAGCATGGGCTCGACGATGCCATACGGTTCAATACCACCGTCGTGGCGATGGATCGCTGCGCCGACGGCAAGCCGGGCTGGACGCTCACGCTTCGCACCGACGATAGCGTGGGCCACGAGGAGTTTGATTTCGTCGCAGTCTGCACCGGCCAGTTCAACGAGCCGCAAACCCTCAGCCTTCCCGGCGATGACCCGTTCCAGGCGCAGGGCGGCAAGATCCTGCACTCTTCGCAATATAACGATGCCGCGATGGCGAGGGGCCGCAGGGTGGTGGTGCTCGGCGGCTCGAAATCGGCGACCGACATTGCCGTCAACGCCGTCAACTCGGGCGCTGCCGAAGTCACCATCGTCTATCGCGAGCCGGTGTGGCGCATTCCGTATTTCGTCGGCGGCTTGGTCAACTTCAAGCGCATCCTCTACATCCGCGCCCAGGAAGAGATGTTTCCGGGTTGGGGCATCGGCCCGCTGTCGCGGCTCGCGCATGCGCTGGCTAAGCCGCTGGTGTGGGCGAATTGGCGTGGGTTGGAGAGCCTGCTCAAGTTGCAGCTCAAGCTGAAGCAATGCGACATGGTGCCGAAGCAGCCGATCGAGGACGGCGTCAATTGTTCGGTGCCGATTGCAACGCCCGGCTTCTATCCGATGGTGGCCGATGGCCGCATCAAGGCGATCCGCGGCACCTTCGATCATTATGATGGCGATAGCATCGTGATGAGCGGGGGCGAGCGCGTGCCGGCGGATGTGGCGGTGCTTGCGATCGGCTACAAGCTTGGCGTTCCGTTCCTGCCCGAAAGCTACCGCAGCAAGCTGGTCGAGCCCGACGGGCAGTATCGGCTCTATCGCCTGATCGCCAACCCGGATCTGCCGGATATGGGGTTCGTCGGATTCAATTCCAGCTTCTGCACGGTGCTTTGCGCCGAGCTGGCCGCCAACTGGCTGGTGCGTTACGCCGATGGCAAGCTTGCGCGGCAGCCGACCGTCGCCGAGATGAAGGAGAACATCGCGATGATGCTTCACTTCAAACGTGTCGAACGGCCGGCGGCGGGCGTCTATGGTGGGCTTTGCGTTGCGCCGTATCATTACCGCCACTTCGACGAACTGCTGGCGGATATCGGTACGACCTTTCGCCGGCGCAATCCGCTCGCCGAAAAATTCACGCCGCCCGATGCCGATGCCTATGCGCGCTTCCTTGCTTCAGCGCCGGACTATCACGCGGTGGCATAAGGACGGGCAGACTCCTCGCTCGGCGATGTCCGGCCGGGCACGGCGGCAAGCAGTTCACGCGTATAGGGATGCTCGGGGGCTGCGAACAACGTTGTCGCAGGCCTTAGTTCGACGATCTCGCCGCGCTGCATCACCGCGATGCGGTCGCAGATTTGCGCGGCGACGCGCAGATCATGGGTGATGAACAGCATCGACAGCCCAAGCCGCGCCTTGAGGTCTTCGAGCAGATTGAGAACCTGCGCCTGCACGGAGACGTCGAGCGCGGAGACCGCTTCGTCCGCGACCAGGATCTCCGGCTCGAGCGCCAGCGCGCGGGCGATCCCGATGCGCTGGCGCTGGCCGCCGGAGAATTCGTGCGGAAAACGGTCCATTGCATTGGCGTTGAGGCCGACCATGCCGAGCAGGTCACGGGCGCGCTGCCGCGCCACGTCAGGATCGGCACCATGCGCGATCGGCCCGTCCGCGATGATGTTGCCGACCTTGCGGCGCGGATTGAGCGAGGCAAAGGGATCCTGGAAGATCATCTGGATGCGGCTGCGCTCCTTGCGCAGTTCCTTGCCGCCGATCGCAGTGAAGTCGGTATCGCCGAGGCGGACCGTGCCCTGGTCTGGTTCGATCAGGCGCATGACAAGGCGCGCGACCGAGGACTTGCCCGAACCGGATTCGCCGACGAGGCCGAGCGTCTCGCCCTGCAGGATGTTGAAGTTGACCGCCTTGGCTGCCTGCACGCGCCGCTCCGGCTGGAACCAGCCGCCGCCGGAGACATAGGTCTTGTCGAGGCCGATCACCTCGACCGCCTTGGGACGGTCGACGAGGGGAGCGCGCTGCGGCGGCTCCATCGAGGGCACCGCGGCGAGCAGGGCACGTGTATAGGCGTGTTGCGGACGCCGCAGCACATTATCGGCCGAGCCCTGTTCAACCACCTTGCCGTGCTGAAGCACGACCACGCGGTCGGCGATATCGGCGACGACGCCGAAATCATGGGTGATGAACATCACCGCCATGTTGCGGCGACGCTGCAGGTCGCGGATCAGTTTCAGAATCTGCGCCTGCGTGGTGACGTCGAGCGCGGTGGTCGGCTCGTCCGCGACCAGCACCGCCGGTTCGAGCGCGAGCGCCATCGCGATCATCGCGCGCTGGCGTTGTCCGCCGGACAGTTGGTGTGGATAGGCGCGCACGGTGCGTTCGGGGTCGGGCAGGCCGACCTCGCGCAAGAGATTGAGCGCCTTCTGCCGGCGCTCCTTCGGCGTCAGCAGATTGTGCGCCTCAAACATCTCGGCGATCTGGTCGCCGATCTGCATCAACGGATTGAGCGCCGTCATCGGCTCCTGGAACACCATGGCAATGTGGCGGCCGCGCAGGCCGAGCCATTGGTCATCATCCAGTCGCAGCAGATTTTGTCGCTCGAAGAGAATTTCACCGGCCTCGCGGCCGATGGTGTCGGGAAGGAGGCCCATCAACGCGTGGGCGCACATCGACTTGCCGGAACCGGACTCGCCGACCACGCAGAGGATCTTGCCGGGGATGAGATCGAACGACACGCCGTCGACGGCGTAGTCGCGGTCGGCGCCGGGCGGCAGCGCCAGCTTGAGGTCCTTGATGACGACGACGGCTTTGCTCTCGGACATGCTCAGCGCCCATCCTTATTGAGGCGCGGATTGAGCGCGTCGTTGAGGCCTTCGCCGATCAGGTTCAGCGCCAGCACCGAAACCAGGATGGCGATGCCGGGAAACACCGTGATCCACCAGGCCTGCCGGATCACGGTGCGGCCGGCGCCGACCATGTAGCCCCATGACATCAGGTTCGGATCGCCGAGGCCGAGGAAGGAGAGCGAGGACTCCAGCAGGATCGCAGTCGCCACCATCAGCGAGGCCAGCACGATGACGGGCGAGAGCGCATTGGGCAGGATCTCGCGCCAGATGATCCAGCTATGGGTCTGTCCGGTGACGATCGCCGCCTGGACATATTCGCGGGTGCGCAGCGACAGCACTTCACCGCGCACCAATCGCGCCACCGGCGGCCAGCTCACGATCGCGATCGCCAGCACGATCGAAACGATCGAGGGCTGCATGATCGCCACCAGCACGATCGCGAGCGCAAAGCTCGGCACGGTCTGGAAGAACTCGGTGAAGCGCATCAGGGCATCGCCGATCCGACCGCCGAAATAGCCGGCGAGCGCGCCAACGGGAATGCCGACGGCAAGCGCAGCGAGCGTCGAGACCAGCCCGACCAACAGCGAGACGCGCGCGCCATAGATGATGCCGGCGAACACGTCGCGGCCGAGCGCGTCGGTGCCGAGCGGCAGGCCTGATATCGTGAACGGCGGCAGGAACGGCCGCTGCACCATGCGCCAGGGCGAATTCGGGAAGATCATCGGCCCGAACAACGCGACCGCGATCGCGATGATAAGAATGATCGAGCCGATCAATCCGCCGGGATTGCGCAGCAATAGCTTCCAGAACCGCTTCATGCCGCAACCTCGATGCGCGGATCGACCGAGCGGTAGATCAGGTCGGTGATGAGGTTGAACGCCAGCACCATCGCCGAGCAGACGACGAAGACGCCGAGCAAGAGGTTATAGTCGCGCTGCAGCAGCGCCTCATACATCAGCCGGCCAATGCCGGGCCACGCAAACACGGTCTCGGTCAACACAGCGCCGCCGACCAGCGTGCCGGCCTGCAGGCCGGCGAGCGTCACCACCGGCAGCAGCGCGTTGCGCAGGATGTGGCGGCGCTGGATCACCGCGTCGCGGAGGCCCTTGGCGCGCGCGGTCTTGACGAAATCGAGACGCTTCACTTCCAGCATCGAGGCGCGCGTCATGCGGGTGTAGGTCGCCATGAAGAACAGGCCGATCGTGGTGGCCGGCAGGATCAGGTGCGCGCCGACGTCGAGCACGTGAGCGAAGCCGGTGTAGTTGGCGCCGACCGTCTCGTAGCCGAAGCTCGGCAACCAATCCATCGCCACCGAGAACAACAGGATCGCCATCAGTGCGACCCAGAACAAAGGCGTGGCGTAGAAGATCAGCGCCAGCACCGTGATCGCGGTATCGGCCCAACTACCCGCGCGGCGCGCCGCCAATGTTCCGAACAGCACGCCTGATAGCAGCGAGATCGCAAACGCGGTTCCGGTGAGCAGCAGCGTTGCCGGCAATCGCTCGAGGATCAATTGCGATACCGGTGCCTGCTGGCGGAAGGAGAAACCGAGGTCGAAGGTGGCGATGCCCTTCACATACCGATAGAGCTGCACGGGCAATGGCTGATCGAGCCCGAATTTCTCGCGGAGCTGGGCGACGAAGAGCTGATCGCTGGCGCCGGCTTCTCCGGCCATCACCACCGCGGGATCGCCGGGCGCCAGCCGGATCAGGAAGAAGTTCAAGACGACGATCGCGAGCAGCACGACGATCGCCTTCATAATTCGTTGCGTGATGAACCCGAGCATCGGAACCTTTCAGCTCGTTCGGGAGACGACACAGCCGCGGATCAAGGAGGCGGTCATCGCTGTCGATTCAACGGGTCTGGCCTGGAGGGGCAAGGTCAAACTCTCGGCAATCGGCGCTTAAGGAATGAACAGCAGCATGGACATCCCTTTCGCAACCGGGCCGCTTTGCGATTCCGGCGGTTCTATGCAAGGGATGTTCCTGTTGCCAATGAAGCCTCCTCGTGAAGGCCGTCTATACCGAACTGCATCGCAGCCATGATCCGCAATTCTTCCTGGTCCGCGGCGTCGTCAAGCGCACCACCGAACAGCCCGAGCGCGCCGACCGTCTGCTGGCAGGGCTGAAGGCGGGCAAGCATCAACTGGTCGAGCCGACCGTGTTCGGGCAGGGGCCGCGGGCGCGGGTGCACAGCGCCGAATATCTGAGCTTCCTCGCGGAAGCCTGGGACGCCTGGTCGGCGCTCGGCGATTCCGGTTCCGAGATGATTGCCAACATCCATCCGGTGCGCAACGCCGCCACCTATCCGACCCATATCGTCGGCCGGCTCGGCTGGCACACGGCTGATACCGCCGCGCCGATCGGGCCGGGCACCTGGGCGGCCGCTTGTGCTGCGACCGACGTCGCAGCGACCGCGGCGCAGATGGTGATGGAGGGCGAGGACGCCGTCTACGCGCTGTGCCGTCCGCCCGGTCATCACGCCTATCGCGATATCGCCGGCGGTTTCTGCTTCCTCAACAACAGCGCGGTTGCGGCCGCGCATCTGCGGCTGAAACATGAGCGCGTCGCGATCCTCGATGTCGATGTCCATCACGGCAATGGCACGCAGGGCATCTTCTACGAGCGGCCTGACGTGCTGACGGTGTCGATCCATGCGGATCCGGCCTCGTTCTATCCGTTCGTCTGGGGCTATGCGCATGAGCGCGGCACGGGTCCCGGGCTCGGCGCCAATCTCAACATCCCGCTGCCGATCGGCACCGGCGACGACGGTTACCTCACGGCGCTTGCGACGGTGGAGAAGACGATCGAAGCCTTTGCGCCCGGCGCGCTCGTCGTAGCCCTCGGTCTCGATGCCTCCGAGCACGATCCGCTGGCGGGCCTTGCCGTCACAACGGAAGGATTCCGCCGCGTCGGCGCCGCCATCGCGCGGATCGGCCTGCCGACGGTGTTCGTGCAGGAGGGTGGCTATCTCTCCGACATCCTCGGTGCCAATCTGACCGCGGTGCTCGGCGGGTTTGAAGCAGCAAGGTGAGGGACTTCGTAGGATGGGTAGAGCGAACCGAAACCCATCGCGACGGAGCAAGCGGCGCGAATGATGGGTTTCGCTGCGCTCTACCCATCCTACGACGTCGTGCCCGCGAAGCCGGCGGGCGTCTCGCGAAAAGCGCCGTAGGGTGGGCAAAGCGAAGCGTGCCCACCATGAAGCATTCCGCTCGTGATGGTGGGCACGCTTCCGCTGGAGTCCGTTTAAGCGACGGCGCGTGCGCACCGGCGTGCTTGGCACGTCATTGCGAGCGTAGCGAAGCAATCCATAGCGGTGTGCCGAGTATGAACGACAGCTTGGAGGTGGAAGTCCTCTATCCAGCCTGATGACG
>NZ_JBEGDB010000096.1:0-26989 GCF_043638955.1 Bradyrhizobium sp. 31Argb
GGTCACTTTGGCGTAGAGCTCACCAGGCCGCCGCCCAGCGCGCGCACTTCAAAACAAAAAGACAACTGTAATGCTAGGACCAGCTCTCCACCGTCATGCCCCGCGAAGGCGGGCATCCAGTAACCGGCGGCTTCTCGATCCAGCACTGACGTCTCTGGAATACTGGATCGCCCGCCTTCGCGGGCGATGACATCGGAGTCTGGGCAGCGGAGCGCCTACACCGCCGTCGCCTTGGCGAATTCGACATAGATCTCGCGCAGGCGGTCCGTCATCGGACCGGGCTTGCCATTGCCGACCTTCTTGCCGTCGATGGCGACCACCCCTTGCACGAACAGGCTGGCGCTGGTGATGAAGGCTTCCTTGGCGGCCAGCGCTTCCTCGATCGAGAACGCACGCTCCTCGACCCGGAGCTGGCGCTCCTCGGCGAGCGCCACCACGGCCTTGCGGGTGCAGCCGGGCAGGATTTCGCTGCCGTTCTGCCGGGTCACGATGACGTCGTCCTGGGTCAGGATGAAGGCGGAGGACGAGCCGCCCTCGGTGACCTTGCCGTCCTCGATCATCCAGGCCTCGCCGGCGCCGGCTTCGGCGGCCGCCTGCTTGGCCAGCACCTGGGCGAGCAGCGCCACGCTCTTGATGTCGCGCCCCTCCCAGCGGATGTCAGGCACGGTGATCACGTTGATGCCAGTCCTGGCCGAGGGCGCGCCGACGATGTCCTTCTCGGAGGTGAACATCACCAGCGTCGGCTTCACCCCCTTGGGAAAAGCAAAATCGCGGCCGGTATCGGCGCCGCGGGTCACCTCCAGATAGACCATGCCGTTGACGAGCTTGTTGCGCGCCACCAGCTCCTTCTGGATTTCCTGGATCCGCGCAATGGTTTCCGGCAGTTCCAGCCTGATCTCGCCGACCGAGCGCTCCAGCCGCGCCAGATGCGAGGCGTTGTCGACCAGCTTACCGTCGAGCACGGCGGCCACCTCGTAGATCCCATCGGCGAACAGGAAGCCACGGTCGAGGACCGACACTTTGGCCTCCGAAAGGGGCACATAGGAGCCGTTGACGTAAGCGATCTTTTCCAAGCGAAGTCTCCCCGGACGTAGTGATGCGACCAGGTTTTCTATACGCAATTCGCTGATGCCGATAGACCTTCCGTCCCAACTCTCTCGCCGTCATTCCGGGGCGCGCGAAGCGCGAACCCGGAATGACAGCGGGGGGCTAATGCTGCAAAATCTTCGACAGAAACTTCTGCGCGCGGTCGCTGCGCGGCTTGCCGAAGAAATCAGCCTTCAGCGCATCCTCGACGATCTCGCCCTGGTCCATGAAGATCACGCGATGGGCGACCTTGCTGGCAAAGCCCATTTCGTGGGTGACGACCATCATGGTCATGCCCTCGCGCGCGAGATCGACCATCACGTCGAGCACTTCGCTGATCATTTCCGGATCGAGCGCCGAGGTCGGCTCGTCGAACAGCATCGCGACGGGGTCCATCGCCAGCGCCCGCGCGATCGCGACGCGCTGCTGCTGCCCGCCGGAAAGCTCCGCCGGATATTTCTTCGCATGCTCCTTCAGCCCGACGCGATCGAGCAACTTCATGGCCTTTGCCACTGCCTCGTCGTGTTTGCGGCCCAGCACCTTCTCCTGCGCCAGGCAGAGATTGTCGATGATCCGCAAATGCGGAAACAGTTCGAAGTGCTGGAACACCATGCCGACGCGCGCGCGCAGTTTCGGCAGGTTGGTCTTGGGATCGTTGACCTTGATGCCGTCAAGGATGATCTCGCCGCCCTGGATCGGCTCCAGCGCGTTGACGCATTTGATCAGCGTCGACTTGCCCGATCCGGAGGGGCCGCAGACCACCACGACCTCACCCTTGGCGACGCTGGTGGTGCAGTCCTTGAGCACCTGGAAGGTCGGCCCGTACCATTTGTCGACGTGGCGAAGTTCGATCATGCGATTGGTTACCTGACGATGGCGATGCGCGCCTGGAGGCGGCGGACGCCGAAGGAGGCAAGGCAGGAGATCGTGAAATAGACCACTGCCGCGAACAGGTACATCTCGACCAGCCGTCCGTCGCGCTGCGCCACCTTGCTGGCGGCGCCGAGGAAATCCGGGATCGACAGCACGTAGACCAGCGAGGTGTCCTGGAACAGCACGATGGTCTGGGTGAGCAGCACCGGCAGCATGTTGCGGAACGCCTGCGGCAGCACGACGTAGCGCATGCTCTGCGCGTAGGTCAGGCCGAGCGCGCTTGCCGCCGCCGGCTGGCCGCGCGAGATCGACTGGATTCCGGCGCGCATGATCTCGGAGAAATAGGCGGCCTCGAACATGATGAAGGTGATGAGCGAGGAGGCGAACGCACCGACGCTGATCGGGCGCGACGCGCCGGTCAGCCACTGCCCGATATAGGGCACCAGGAAATAGAACCAGAAGATCACGAGCACCAGCGGCAGCGAGCGCATGAAGTCGACATAGAGCCCGGCGATGCGGCCGAGCAGCTTGAAGCCGGACAAGCGCGTCAGCGCGATCAGCGTTCCAAACACAAGCCCGCCCAGCGCCGACAGCGCGGTCAGCGTCAGCGTGAACGTCATGCCGTCGATGAAAAGATAGGCCAGCGAGCGGCGGATGACATCGAAATCGAAGCTGCCGAACATGCTATTTCCCCGCGATATAGCCGGGGATCGCGACCTTGCGTTCCAGGAAGCGCATGCCGGTGACGACGACGATATTGACCAGGAGATACATGATGGTCGCGGCCGTGAAGGCCTCGAACACCTGGAAGGAGAATTCCTGCATCGCGCGCGCCTGCCCGGTCAATTCGATCAGCCCGATGGTGATCGCCACGGCCGTGTTCTTCACGGTGTTGAGGAATTCGGAGGTCAGCGGCGGCAGGATGATCCGATAGGCCATCGGCAATAGCACGTAGCGATAGGTCTGTGCCGTCGTCAGCCCGAGCGCGGTCGCCGCCTGCTTCTGCCCCCGCGGCAGCGAGGCAATACCGGCGGCAAGCTGCACGGCAACGCGCGCCGACATGAACAGCCCGACCCCGATCGAGGCCGTCCAGAACGGCGCATTCGGCATTTGCTTCAGCCACAGCCCCGCCGCGCGCGGCAACAGTTCCGGCAGCACGAAGAACCACAGGAAGAGCTGCACCAGCAGCGGCATGTTGCGGAAGAATTCGACATAACAGAAGCCGATCCAGCCCGCGACCTTCGACGGCAGCGTGCGCAGCACGCCGACCACCGAGCCGAACACCAGCGCGATGATCCAGGCCATGAGCGCGGTCTTGATCGTCAGCGCCAACCCTGACAGCAGCATGTCGAGATAGGTGCCGCTGCCGGTCGGATTCGGCTCGAAGAAGATCTGCCAGTTCCAGTGGTAGTTCAAAGCTCCCCCGTTCCGCTATACGCCCGGCCCGCCCATGCAATGGCCGGGCCACCTGAGATGGCCGAGTCCCTGCCTGTCCCTCATCCCGAAGCCCTCACTCCTCATCCTGAGGAGCGGCGTCTTCGCCGCGTCTCGAAGGATGAGGCCACAGTGGGGCCTCATGGTTCGGACGGCGCAAGAGCGCCTCCTCACCATGAGGGTCTAGAGCTGCGTCTACTTATACGAATCCGGGTCCGGCGAGTCCGAGGGCTTCGCGAATTCGTTCTTCAATTCCGCCGAGATCGGCGTATTCAGGTTCAGCCCCTTCGGGGGGACCTTCTGCGTGAACCACTTGTCGTAGATCTTCTGGCCCTCGCCGCCGGTGTAGAGCGCGGCGGTTGCCGCATCGACCACCTTCTTGAAGGCCGGATCGTCCTTGCGCAGCATGATGCCGTACGGCTCGGGCTTCGAGAATGCGTCCTTCGAGATGACGTAGTCGTCCGGCGCCTTCGACCCCGCAACCAGGCTTGCGAGCAGGATATCGTCCATCACGAAGGCGACCGCGCGGTCGGTCTCGACCATCAGGAATGCTTCCGCATGGTCCTTGGCCGGGATGATGTTGACGTTCAGCCCGCGCGCGGCATTGGCCTCGGTGAGCTGCTTGATGTTGGTGGTGCCGGCGGTTGACACCACGGGCTTGCCCTTGAGATCGTCGATCGAATTGATCTTGCTCGACTTCTTCGAGACGTAGCGGCTCGCGGTGAGGAAATGGGTGTTGGTGAAGGAAATCTGCTTCTGCCGCTCGGCATTATTGGTGGTCGAACCGCATTCGAGATCGATGGTGCCGTTGGCGAGCAGCGGGATGCGGGTCGATGACGTCACCGGGTTGAGCTTCACCTCGAGCTTGTCGAGCTTCAGTTCCTTCTTCACGGCGTCGACGATCTTGTAGCAGATATCCATCGCGTAGCCGATCGGCTTCTGGTTGTCGTCGAGATAGGAGAAGGGGATCGAGGAGTCGCGGTGGCCGAGCGTGATCGTGCCGGTCTCCTTGATGTTCTTCAACGTCCCCGTCAGCTCCTGGGCGCCGGCCTCAGCCGCGCCGAGCGCGGTGGCGAGCGCGAAGCCGATCGAAAGAAGGCGTTTCATGCGTGGTCTCCTCGGTTGGATAGGTTCGATTGTGTCAGAATGTCTGTCAGCCGGCGCAACGTGGCCGCGACACGGCTCTGGATGTCTCGCTCATCGCAAAATGACCGAGCTTCGCCATCGTCGTAACTCTTGCGCCCCCTGTTGCCGCAGCTATCAGCCCATGTCCCCGGCGTGCAAACGAAATCATACTCGCCTGGAAGAGAATAGAGCGGGCATACTTTAGTCTCGATTGTCTCCCGTCCCGCCCGCAGAGGTTGCCCCCACCTGCCGGCATTCGCGCCCGCGGGCCGCCGCTCCAATTCCGCAGCTCGGCATACCACGGTAGGCGAATTGTCGCACGTGCCGTTTCATCCGGCGGCATCGACAAACCTTTCCCCCAACACGCTTTTCTTCTGTTTCGTTTTCAGGAAAGATCGCCGCATCAAAGAGAAAACAAATCCGGCCCGGCCAACGGGACCGCAGAGGGAGTTGTAGATGCCTCGTTACAGTCGTTTGATGCTTGCAGTCGCGGCCATAGGGATGCTGATGGCGACTTCCGCCACCGCCCAGGAATATCCGACAAAACCAATCACGCTGATCCTGCCGTGGCCGGCAGGAGGATCGACCGACATCTCGATGCGCGCCATCGCCGACAGCGCCTCGAAGATCCTGGGCCAGCCGATCGCGATCGACAACAAGGCCGGCGGCGGCGGCACGGTCGGTCCGGCCACCATGGCGGCCGCCGCGAAGCCGGACGGCTACACCATCGCGCAGATTCCGATCACCGTGTTCCGCCTGCCCTTGATGCAGGAAGTGTCCTGGGATCCGGCCAAGGATTTCAGCTATATCGTCCACCTCACCGGCTACACCTTTGGCGTCACGACCAGCGCCGAAGGTCCGTTCAAGACCTGGCAGGACGTGATCGATTTTGCCAAGAAGAATCCTGGCAAGGTCACCTATGCGACGCCGGGCGCCGGCACCTCGCTGCATATCGGCATGGAGCAGATCGCGGCTCTGGCCGGCATCAAGCTGACGCAGGTGCCGTTCAAGGGCGGCGCGGAGACCAATGCCGCGGTGCTCGGCCAGCACACTATGCTGCAAGCGGATTCCACCGGCTGGCGGCCGCTGGTCGATGCCGGAAAACTGCGCCTGTTGATGGTGTGGACCGGCGCGCGCTCGCCGAACTATCCCGACGTGCCGACGCTGAAGGAGCTCGGGTATTCCATGGTCTATGACTCCCCGTTCGGCATCGCCGGGCCGAAGGGCATGGATCCCAAGATCGTGGCCAAGCTGCACGACGCCTTCAAGAAGGCGATCGAGGACCCGGCCGTGATCGCAACGCTCGCCAAATACGACATGGTGCCGAACTACAAGAACACCGAGGACTACAAGAAATTCGTCGTCGAGGTCACCGCGTCAGAGCGCAAGGTGATCGAGTCGCTCGGTCTCGCGAAGAAGACGAACTAGCCCCTCGCACGGGGGCAAAACGCCAGTGGCAGCGCGAGCATCTGGACGCACGACATGAGCAACGACGCGAACGTGAAATTCCGCCTCAGCAATTCCGAGCTCTGGGGCGGGCTGATTGGCCTGGCCTTGGGCGGCTTTGTGATCTGGTCGGGTGTGAGGCTCAAGCTCGGCACCATCAACGATCCCGGCTCCGGCTACGTCCTGTTCTACACCGGCATCCTGATCTGCCTGTTCGCTCTCACGATCATTGTCTCTGCCGTCACCGAAGGCGGGCCGACTTTGGCCTCGCGCTGGGAGAACACGCGCTGGAGCAAGCCGCTCCTGATCATCGCCTGCCTCACATTGTTTTCGTTCGCGCTCGACACGTTCGGCTTTCTGCTGTCGGCGATTCCGCTGATGGTGCTGCTGCTCCGTGTGATCGATCCCGTGCGCTGGTCGTTGACCATTCCGCTGTCGATCATGTCCCCGCTCGGCATGTGGTGGGTGCTCAAGCATTTGCTTGGCATTCAACTGCCTTCGGGCGTATTCGAGATCGGCTGAGCGCGCCCATGGAAACAATCCTCAACGTCGCCCACGGGTTCGGCGTCGCGCTTCTGCCGGTCAACCTGCTCTATTGCTTCATCGGCGTCTTCATCGGCACCCTGGTCGGCGTGCTGCCCGGCATCGGCCCGATCTCGGCGATGTCGCTGCTGTTGCCGGTGACGCTGTCGGGCACGCCGGAATCCGGCATCATCATGATGGCCGGCATCTATTACGGCTCGATGTATGGCGGCTCCACCACCTCGATCCTGGTCAACATCCCCGGCGAAGCCGCCTCCGTCGTCACCTGCATCGACGGCCACGAGATGGCCAAGCAGGGCCGCGCCGGCCCCGCGCTCGGCATTTCCGCATTCGGCTCGTTCATCGCCGGCACGTTTGCCCTGATCGCGCTGATGCTGGTCGCGCCAAAGCTCGCCAGCGTCGCGATCGCATTCGGTCCGGCCGAATATTTCTCGCTGATGGTGCTGGGACTGGTGGTCCTGACCTTCCTGACGCAGGGATCGATGGCCAAGGCGCTGCTGATGGCCTGCATCGGCGTCGTGCTCGGACTGGTCGGACTCGACAGCATCACCGCGATGCCGCGGCTGACGTTCGGCCGCGTGGAGCTGATCGACGGCATCGGGCTCGTGCCTGTTGTGATGGGGCTGTTCGGCATCGCCGAAGTGCTGCTCAACACCGAGCAGGCGATCAAGCGCGACGTCATCAACACCAAAATCACGCACCTTCTGCCGAACAAAGCGGACTGGAAGGCCAGCGCCGGACCCGTGTCGCGCGGGACGATCCTTGGATTCTTCCTCGGCATCCTGCCGGGCGGCGGCGCGGTCGTCGCCTCGTTTGCATCCTACGCACTGGAGAAGCGCCTTTCCAAGACGCCGGAGCGGTTCGGCAAGGGCGCCATCGAGGGCGTCGCCGGACCGGAATCGGCGAACAATGCTGCCGCCGGTGGCGCCTTCATTCCGCTGATGACGCTCGGCATCCCGCCGAACGTGGTGATGGCGCTGTTGCTCGGCGCTTTCGTGATTCACGGCCTGCAGCCTGGCCCGCTCATGATCACGCAAAACCCCGGACTGTTCTGGGGCATCGTCGCCAGCATGTATATCGGCAACCTGATGCTGCTCGTGCTCAACCTGCCGATGATCGGGATGTGGGTGCAGCTCTTAAAATTGCCATATAACGTCCTGTTCCCGCTGATCATCCTGTTCACCATCATCGGCGTCTATTGTTCCAGCAACAATGTCTTCGATGTCTATGTGATGATCGCCTTCGGCGTGATCGGCTATTTCATGCGCAAGCTCGGCTACGAGCCGGCGCCGCTGGTGCTCGCCTTCGTGCTCGGCCCGATGCTGGAAAACAATCTGCGCAAGTCGCTGATCCTGTCGCAAGGCGACCTGATGACCTTCGTGCAGCGGCCGATCTCGGCGGCATGTCTGGCGCTGGCGGTGGTGCTGCTGGTCGGGCCGCTATTGCCGGCGTTACGCAAGAAGCGCGAGATGGTTGCGCTGGACGAGGGCGCGTGAGCTCCACAGAGCCCCAACCAATCGTGATCGCCTTCAAATGTAGCCAACTATGTCTCCACTGAAACACAACTGCAATCGGAGCTCCCCAGCATCCACCGATGCATCGGTTGCATTAGGTGGAGTTCACGAACGATGTCCCCAAGGTTCGACGGCAAGGTAGTCATCGTCACCGGCGCTGGAAGCGGTATCGGCGCGGCGACTGCGCGTCGATTTCATGGGGAAGGAGCAACCGTCGTACTGAACGGACGCCGAGCGTCCAAATTGCAAGACGTCGCCGCGACCTTGACAGCCGACCGCTGCATGATCCGGCCAGCGGACGTCTCGAACGCGAATGCGGTTGAAGACCTCGTCACCGATGTATTCCACAGGCTCGGCAGGATCGACATTGTCGTTAACAATGCCGGAATGGGGATTGCTGGAGCTTTCCTCGATCTGCCCACTCAGAATTGGCGCGAGATCTTCGCGGTCAACGTCGATGGCGTCCTCAACGTGACGAGGGCTACGCTTCCTCATCTTGTCAAGAGCAAGGGCTCGATCGTCAATGTGTCATCTCTTTCGGGACTTGGCGGTGACCTTGGGCTTAGCTTTTACAACACGACAAAAGGCGCGGTTTGCAATCTCACACGGAGTCTAGCTCTCGAATTTGCCCAAAGGGGAGTACGCGTCAACGCGGTTTGCCCAGGCATCACGCTCACCGACCTGACCGTGTCCGCTTTCGAGCGCTTCCCCGAGTTGCCTCAACGAGTGATCCCACGCATTCCCCTGGGACGGGTCGCGCAGCCTGGGGAAGTCGCTGGTGTCATCGCGTTCCTTGCAAGCGACGATGCGAGCTTTGTCAACGGCGTAAATCTGCCGGTCGACGGTGGGCTCGATGCATCGAACGGCCAGGCATCCTTCATATAGAACTCGCTTGGTGCATCGGCGGCGATCACAGCGCCCGCGCCATCTCCCCGAGATCCCAGAACAGGCCGGTCATAATGGTGAGCGCTTCTTCCGTCACCGGCAGCAGAATGTGCTCGTCGGGTGCGTGCTGCGAGCAGCCGGGATAGGAATGCGGCACCCAGATCGTCGGCAAGCCCAGAGCTTCCGAAAACACGTCATTCGGCAGTGAGCCGCCGAAATTCGGCAGCACCGCCGACGCCTTGCCGGTGGTCTTGCGGATCGATGCCGCGGTCCAGTCGATCCAGGGACTGTCCATATCGGTCCGCGACGCCGCAAAGCGTTGCGCACCGCTGACCTCAACCATCGGAAAGCCGTTGGCATGCAGATGCGCGCGCACGGCATCGACGACCTCGCCAATCTTCGTGCCGACGACGAAGCGAAGCTGCAGCACGGCATTCGCCTTCCCCGGGATCGCATTCGCCGGGCTTGCGATATTGCCCGCCGACATCGCCAGCACTTCCAGCGTGTTCCAGGCATAGAGCCGCTCGGCGGGCGAAAGCTCCTCCTCGCCCCAGTCCGGCGACAGCGCCGGCTCGTCTGCGCCTGGCTCGACCTTCACGTCCGCCAACGCCGCCCGGACCCGATTCGAGATCGGCGGCGGTTTCAATGCATCGAGCTTCATCCGCCCCTTGCCGTCGACCAGGCTCGCGATCGCGTTCGCCAGGATGGTGGCGGGATTGGCGAGCACACCACCCCAATTACCGGAATGATGACCACCATCGCGCAGGTTAACGTCGAGATGGATACGGTTGCCGCCGCGGCAGCCAAGAAAGATCGTCGGGCGCTCGGCCGAAAGCCGCGGCCCGTCGGATGCCAGGAACAGATCGGCCTTGAGTTCCTCGCGATGAGCTTCGCAGACCGCCCGCAGGTCCGGCGAGCCGATCTCCTCCCCGGTCTCGATGATGAACTTCGCGTTGAAGCCGAGCCTGCCGCCGCGGGTCTCCCGCACCGCCCGCAGCGCCGCGATATTGATGCTGTGCTGGCCCTTGTTGTCAGCGGTGCCGCGGCCATAGACGCGGTTGCCCTTGATCGTGGTCTTCCAGGGATCGAGATTATCGCGCCATTCACCAATCATGCCGTCGACGACATCGCCATGGCCGTAGGTGAGCACGGTCGGGCGCGAGGCGTCCTCGAGATATTCGGCCAGGAGAAACGGACCCCTGCCTGTCGGAGACTCGATCAAACGAGTCTTGAAGTCGAGCTCGGCCAGCGCGGGCTGCAGGTTATCAGTCAGATAAGCGCGCAGCGCGGCGCCGCTGCCGGGGTTCTGGCTTTCGGTCCGGTAGCCGATACGTTGGTCGAGTTCGCGAAGAAACTCGCCCGATTGAAAATGCTGTCGGACGCGAGCAATCGCATCACCCCTGTCAGCCATAACTTTCCCTTTCGCCGCGCCTTGTCGATCGAATTATTCTCTCGACCTCATTAGCGGGATACGCCCTATGCTGGAAGTGGCGCAGCGATGCCAGGCTCTGCTAAAATTGCAATCGGCACACCACAAAATAAATATCGAAAGCCCAGCACATGACAAAACAAATCCGGCTCAACGCCTTTGCCATGAACTGCGTGGCGCATCAGTCGCCGGGATTGTGGACCCATCCGCGCGACTGCACCGCGGAGTACAACCGGCTGCCCTACTGGCTCGATCTCGCCAAAACGCTGGAGCGCGGCCGGTTCGACGGCCTGTTCCTCGCCGATGTGCTCGGCGTCTACGACGTGTTCGGCGGCGGCCCGGATGCTGCGCTGCGCAACGCCGCACAGACGCCGGTGAACGATCCCTTGCTGCTGGTTCCGGCGATGGCCGCGGTGACGAAGCATCTCGGTTTCGGCGTCACCAGCAACCTCTCCTTCGAGCCGCCCTACACCTTCGCGCGGCGGATGTCGACGCTCGATCATCTGACCGAGGGCCGTGTCGGCTGGAACGTGGTGACCGGCTATCTCGACTCCGCCGCACGCGGCGCCGGCAAGGACAAGCAGACGGCACATGACGACCGTTACGACGTGGCCGACGAATATATGGAGGTGGTCTACAAGCTCTGGGAAGGGTGCTGGGAGGATGACGCCGCGATCCGCGATCGTGCGCGCAGCATCTTCGCCGATCCCGCGAAGGTGCATCCGGTCAGGCACGAGGGCAAGAACTTCCGTCTCAGCGCGCTGCATCTGAGCGAGCCGTCGCCGCAGCGCACGCCGGTGCTCTATCAGGCCGGCACGTCGCCACGCGGCCGGCAGTTCGCCGCGGAGCACGCCGAATGCGTGTTCATGTCCGGGCCATCGGCCAAGGTGATCGCGCCGCGGGTCTCCGCCATCCGCGAGCTCGCCGCGCAGAAGGGAAGGAATCCGGCCGAGATCCTGATGTTCAGCATGATGACGGTCGTCCTCGGCCGCACCGAGGCCGAGGCAAGCGCGAAATATGCGGACTATCGCCGCCACATCAGCCACGAGGGCGCGCTGACCCTGATGTCCGGCTGGACCGGTGTCGATTTCTCGACCTACGGCCTCGACCAGGAGGTGCGCCATGTCCACAACGACGCCGGCCGCACCGCGATGGACAACATCACCCGCGCCGATCCCGATCGCATCTGGACCGTGCGCGAGGTCGCCGAGCATGTCGGTATCGGCGGCATCGGTCCGATCGTGGTCGGCACGCCGGAAAAGGTTGCCGATGATATCGAGCGCTGGTTCGAGCAGACCGACGTCGACGGCCTCAATGTTGCCTTTGCGATCTCACCCGGCGATTTCGAGGATATCGCCGACATGCTGGTGCCGGAATTGACCCGCCGGGGCCGATACAAGCAGGACTATGCGCAGGGCACGCTGCGCGAGAAACTGTTCGGCGCGGGCCGCGCGCGATTGACCACCGAGCACCCCGCAGGCCGCTATCGCATCAAGGCGCACGCGACGGCGGCGGAGTAGGAGCGACACCGTCTCAGACCGTCATTGCGAGGAGCGTAGCGACGAAGCAATCCATGCCTCCGCTAACGGAGAGATGGATTGCTTCGCTCCGCTCGCAATGACGCGTTGATAGAGCGCGGCTTAATTCACCGCGTTGCTCACCACCACCTCGATCAGCTTCGTGCCGGGACGGCTGAAGGCGGAGCGCAGCGCGCCCTTCAGCTCACGGGGATCGCTGATCCTCATGACTTCCAATCCGAGCGACTTCGCGACGCCGGTGAAATCAACCGGCGGGTCGACGAAATCCATGCCGACGTAATGATCGTCGCCGTGGAAGGCGAGCAGGCGCTGCTTGATGATGCGGTAGCCGCCATTGTTGACGATGACGAAAGTCAGCGGCAGCTTGTGGTTGGCCGCCGTCCACAGCGACTGGATCGAGTACATCGCGCTGCCGTCGCCGGAAAAACACACCACCGGCCGCTGCGGATTGGCGAGGCTGACGCCGACCGAGGCCGGCAGTCCCCAGCCGATGCCGCCGGAGGCGAGCGCGTGATAGCCATAGCGGTCGCGGTGCGGGCGCAGCGCGATCATCTGGCGCGACGAGGTCAGACCTTCATCGACCAGGATCGCATTGTCAGGCATCGCCTCGACCACCTGCAGCGCCAGCCAGTCGGGATCGATCGGCGAGGTGCCTTCGGCTTTCGATATCTGCTCGACCAGCGCCTTCCGCTTCGCGGTCCAGTTCTTCGATGCCAGCGCCGCAACGCCCTGCTTCGCCCGCGTCTCCAGCGCACTGCCGCCGGCCGCCTTCAGCGCCGGGATCAACGCGCGCAGGGTTTCCTTCACGTCCGCCTTCAGCGCGATCTCGGCGCCGTAATTCTTGGCTAGGTCCCAGTCGACCAGGCCGACCTGCACGATACCCAGACCATCCGGCAGCGGATCGACCTCGCTATAGACCGACATCCGCAAGGGATCGCCACCGAGTGCGATGATGAGATCGTAAGGCGCCAGCGTCTCGCGCGCGAGCTTCTGCACCCGCGCGATCGCGCCCATGAAGCACGGGCTTTCGGAGAGGAAGTGCGCGCCATAGGGCGTCGACGATTGATAGGCCGGCGCGCCCAGCACCTGCGCGAGCTCGGCGGCTTCCTGCAGCGCATCGCTTTTGACGATCTCGTCGCCGGTGACAATCACCGGCCGCTCCGCTTTCAGGATCCGCGCGACCAGGGCCTGCAGCGATTCATCCGACGGCTTCACCTGCGTGTCGACGCGGGTCGCGCGGCCGAGCTCGATGCCGGCTTCGGAATTGAGGATATCGCCGGGCAGCGAGATGAACACCGGCCCGGTCGGCGGCGTGGTTGCGACCTTTGCGGCGCGGCGCACGATGCGCGGCAGGTCTTCCAGTCGCGTCACCTCGACCGCCCATTTCACCAGCGGCTCGGCCATCTGCACCAGCGGGCCGTAGAGCACCGGCTCGGTCAATCCGTGACCCTGCTCCTGCTGACCGGCGGTGAGGATCAACGGCGTGCCGGTGAATTTGGCGTTGAACAGCGAGCCCATCGCGTTGCCGAGCCCGGGCGCGACATGGACGTTGCAGGCGACGAGCTTGCCGGAGGCGCGGCTGAACCCGTCGGCCATCGCCACCACCAGGCTCTCCTGCATCGCCATCACATAGGTGAGATCGGGATGGTCCTTCAGCGCGTGCATGATCGGCAATTCAGTTGTGCCGGGATTGCCGAACAGATGCGAGATGCCCTCGTCCTTCAACAGCGCCAGGAACGCCGAACGCCCGGTAATGCGATTCTTCATGTCTCCTCCTACCCTCGGGCTCATTGGCGCGCGGGAAGAGGCATCATGACCAAACTTGCACGCCGTGGGCAATCGCGCTTGCGCTCATGGCTGCCTTGCGCAGAGGCTTGCGGGCACACGGCGTAGCCCGGATGAAGCGCAGCGCAATCCGGGGTTTGCACCGTGTCCCCGGATTGCGCTTCGCTCCATCCGGGCTACGAAGAATCAAAACATCCCCTCGCGATCCGACCGCTTCTTCTTTTTCGAGCGATGCCAGACCACGCCGGGATAACCCTTCAGCGGCACCAGTGGCTCGCCGGTATAGGCCCACTCCTGCAGCTCTTCGATTGCGATGTGATAGAGCGGTTGCCGGCCGGTACGGCCCAAGAACAGCGCGCGCGGAATGTTCACCATGTGCGGCGAACGCGCGCGCTCGTAAAACAGCGGCGTGCCGCAGGTCGCGCAGAAGCTGCGCACCGTCTTCGTCGCCTGATCCTCATAGCGCGTGATCGCATCCTCTCCCGCGATGATGCGGAACCGCTTGCGCCAGCTCCCGACATAGGTCGCGTAGGCCGCCCCATGCGCGCGGCGGCTCGGCGCGGAATGATCGTGCCAGGCCCAGCGCGCCGGCACGTCGATCTCAAGCCGAACTGCGCCGCACAGGCATTGGCCCGACGCGATACCTCCTGCAGCGGCAGCTTTGGCCATTAATGCGTTGATCCTTCGCGTCACAGCGGCAGCATTGTAGCCCGGATGAAGCGAAGCGTAATCCGGGGCCACAGAGCAAGAACCCCGGATTACGCTTCGCTCCATCCGGGCTACGGCGACTACGTAGGCTTACGCCTGTGCCATCTCGTTGTGCGCGGGATAATCGGTATATCCCTTCTCCTCGCCGCCGTAGAACGTCGCGCGATTATACGGCGTTATCGGATAGCTGCGCTGCAGCCGGCGCGGCAGGTCCGGATTGGAGATGAAGATGCGGCCGAAGGCGATTGCGTCCGCGTGTCCCGCGGCGATTGCGGCATCCGCCGTCTCGCCGGTGAAGCCGCCGGCGGTGATCAGGACGCCGCTCCACATCGGGCGGTACAACACCATCGCCGACGGCACGTTCTGGTGATTGACCTCGGCGCGGCCGGCGCCGGAGGAACGTGGCTCGATGAAGTGCAGATAGGCAAGCCCAAGCAGATCGAGTGACTTGATCGCGGTGCTGTAGAGCGGCATCGGGTCCGCCTCGCCGCTGCCGTTGGCGATGCCGTAAGGCGACAGCCGCACGCCGACGCGGTTCGCACCCCAGACCTCGACGACGGCCTTCGTCACTTCCATCAGGAAGCGCACGCGGTTCTCGATCGACCCGCCATATTGGTCGGTGCGCAGATTGCTGCGCGACTGCAGGAACTGCTCGATCAGATAGCCATTCGCGCCGTGGATCTCGACACCGTCGAAGCCGGCTTTCAGCGCGTTCTTCGCGCCCTCGCGGTAGGCCTCGATCACGCTGGGAATCTCAGAGGTCTCGAACGCGCGCGGCGTCTCGTAATCGACCACCTTGCCGTCCGCCGTCATCGCCTTGAATTCGGACGAGATCGCCACGGCGGAAGGCGCGACCGGCAGCGCGCCGCCCGGCTGGAACGAGGAATGTGAGACGCGTCCGACATGCCAGAGCTGCAGGAAGATAATGCCGCCCTTGGCGTGCACGGCATCGACCACTTTCCGCCAGCCGGCAATTTGCTGCTCGCTGTAGATGCCGGGAATGCCGGGGCCGCCGAACCCGGTATTCACCACAGGCGAGGCTTCCGCGATGATCAGGCCACCCGGCGTGGCGCGTTGAGCATAATATTCCACGTTCAGCGGCCGTGGCGCCAGCGACGGCTTTTCCGCGCGCATCCGCGTCAAGGGCGCCATCACCACGCGATGCTGGAGCTGGTAGGGACCGAACTTGAGAGGAGAGAAAAGCGACGGGAATTTCATGCCTGCCCCGGATTTTGTGTTGTCGTTGCCGGCACTATAGGGGAGGCACGCGCCGCTGAAAAGCGAGTGGCGGCCACGAGGGCCGCCACTCGGAAGAACACCGCGCCGCTTAAATATCAGGCCGTCTTGATCCAGACCGCCTTGACGTTGAGATATTCCTCCAGATGCTGCTTGCCGGATTCACGGCCATAGCCGCTCATCTTGTAGCCGCCGAACGGCACCGCCGGGTCCATCGCCTGGTAGCAGTTGACCCAGACCGAGCCGGCGCGCAGCGCCCGCGCAACCTGATGCGCCTTGCTGACATTGGTGGTCCAGACACCGCTGCCGAGCCCGAACGTCGTGGCATTGGCGCGCTGGATCAATTCGTCGGTATCCTTGAAGGCGATTGCGGAGATGACAGGCCCGAAGATCTCCTCCTGCGCGATGCGCATATTGTCCTGCACATTGGCGAACACCGTGGGCTGCACGAAATAGCCTTTGGCGAGCGGCCCTTCGGTCAGCCGTGCGCCGCCGGCAACCGCCTTCGCGCCCTCCTTCTGGCCGATCTCGAGATACCCACTGACACGCTCCATCTGCTGCTGCGACACCAGGGGGCCGATCTGCGTGTTCGGGTCGATGCCGTTGCCGACCTGCAGCTTCTTGCCGAATTCGGCGACGCGGCCGACGAACTCGTCATAGACCTTCTGCTCGACGAACAGCCGCGTACCCGCGCTGCAGATCTGCCCGGAATTGGCGAACACCGCCATCGCCGCGCCCGGCACCGCCTGGTCGAGATCGGCATCGGCGAACACGATGTCCGGCGACTTCCCGCCGAGCTCGAGCGAGACGCGCTTGAGGTTGCCGGCCGACGCCCGCACGATCGCCTGTCCCGTGACGTGCGAACCGGTGAAGGCGACCTTGTCGACGCCGGGATGTGAGGAGAGCGCCGCGCCCGCGGTCTCGCCGTAGCCCGGCACCACGTTGACGACTCCAGGCGGAATGCCGGCTTCCATGCAGAGCTCGGCAAGCCGCAGCGACGTCAGCGGCGCTTCCTCGGCAGGCTTGAGCACAACCGTGCAGTCGGTTGCGATCGCCGGGCCGATCTTCCAGACGCTCGCCGCCAAGGGCCCGTTCCAGGGAATGATCGCGCCGACCACACCGACCGGCTCCTTCAAGGTGTAGGAGAATATCTCGCCCGGCAGCGAGTTCTCGATGGTCTCGCCATGCAGCGCGGTCGCCTGACCGGCGTAATAACGGAGCATGCCGAGCACCCGCAGGCGGTTGCCGCGGGTGCGGCTGATCGGCGCGCCCATGTCGAGCGTATCGAGCTGCGACAGTTCCTCGAAATTCTTCTCCACCAGTTCGGCGAGCTTCAGGAGCATGCTTTGCCGCTCGAACGGCTTGACCTTGCTCCACGGGCCCTCGAAGGCCCGGCGCGCCGCTGCCACAGCGCGGTTGATGTCTTCCGCGTCGCCTTCGGCAACCGTCGCGAGCAATTCGCCGGTCGCGGGATTGTGGGTCTCGAACTTTTTACCGGAGGCCGCATCGACCCATTGGCCGTCGATCAGCATCTTCTTGTAGGAACCGTCCGCGTAGGGGTGACGCGTGATCGGAATTGCCTGTGTGACAGCCATGTTTGCACTCCCTTGATATGGAACGAGATTTGTATGACGGGCCTTGCGGGTTTCAGACCCGTTATATGCGGAACTCTACAACGGCGACCCGAATCCGTAAAGCAGCCGGCCGCTAAGCGGGCAGTGCGGCAATGAAGACCTCCCATGCACCTTCGCGCATGGCATGCCCGCCGTGTTAGCCTAGAGATCGCTGCCACATATTTGTCGGAGAGAGACGATGCCACATCCCGCCATGTCGCCAAATCATGTCGCCGTAATCACCGGAGGCGCGTCCGGTATCGGACTCGCCGCCGCCATGCGCTTCGCCGCTTCGGGCATGAAGGTCTGTGTCGCCGATATCGGTGTCGACCGTCTCAAGGAAGCCGCCACAAAACTGTCATCGATCGCGCCCGGCGGCGCCGGCAGCATCATGACCGAAACCGTCGACGTCAGCCGGTTCGAGGATCTCGTGAAGCTGGAAAGCGCGGTGCAACAGCGGTTCGGCGGCACCGACATCCTGATGAACAACGCCGGCATCCAGCCGGGCAGCCAAATGTTCGGTCCGCGCGAGAACTGGCAGAGGATTCTCGGCGTCAACCTGTGGGGCATCATCAACGGCACGCATGCCTTCGTGCCGCGCATGATCGAGCGCGGGCGCGACGGCCTCGTCATCAACACCGGTTCCAAGCAGGGCATCACGATGCCTCCGGGCGATCCGGCCTACAACGTATCCAAGGCCGGCGTGAAGGCCTTCACCGAGGCGCTGCAGCATGAATTGCGCAACACGCCGGGCTGCCGCCTCACCGCGCATCTGCTCATCCCCGGCTTCGTCTTCACCGGCCTGACCGCACGCGGCCGCGCCGAGAAGCCGGCCAGCGCCTGGACGTCGGAGCAGACGATCGACTTCATGATCGAGCGCCTGGATGCGGGCGACTTCTACATCCTTTGCCCCGACAATGACGTGCCGCGGCAGCTCGACGAGCGGCGCATCCTCTGGGCCGTCGGCGACATCGTCGAGAACCGTCCCGCGCTGTCGCGCTGGCATCCGGATTATGCGGACGCCTTCGCGGCGTTCGTGAAGGGAAAATAGTCGCCCTATCACCGTCAAGTCCAATCTTGGGAATGGCCGGCCTTCTCCAATCGTGATATCCATGTGAATATAACGTGGTTCGTAACCGGCGAGGCCCCAAGGGCCCGTTCACAGGGAGAGCAAGCCAATGAGTGACTACAATCTTCTCATCGACGGAGAGATGGTACCCGGCGATCTGACCATGCCGGTCCTCAATCCAGCGACCGAAGACGTGCTGGCGCAATGTCCGCGCGCGTCCAAGCAGCAGCTCGATCAGGCCGTCGCCGCCGCCAAGGCCGCCTTCCCGGCCTGGGCCGCCGCGCCGATCGAGGAGCGCCGCAAGCTTGTGATCAAGATGGCTGAGACGATCGAGGCCAATGGCAACGAACTCGCGCGAATTCTGACCAGCGAGCAGGGCAAGCCGCTGGCGGATGCGACGGGCGAGGTCATGGGCATGGCCGCCTTCTTCCGTTATCTCGGCTCGCTCGATCTGCCGATGCGGGTGGTCGAGAATTCCGGCGACCGCCGCGTCGAAGCCTATCGCCGCCCGCTCGGCGTGGTCGGCGCCATCATCCCCTGGAACTATCCGCTGCTGATCCTCAGCTTCAAGCTGCCGACGGCCCTGCTTGCAGGCAACACGCTCGTGGTGAAGCCCGCGCCCACCACCCCGCTCTCGACGCTGCGCTTTGCCGAGCTCGTGCAGGACATCCTGCCGAAGGGCGTGCTCAATGTGATCGCCGACGCCAACGACCTCGGCGACCACATGACGAAACACCCTGATATCCGCAAGATCTCGTTCACCGGTTCAACGGCGACGGGGCAGAAGGTGATGGCGAGCGCTGCGCAGACCTTGAAGCGCATCACGCTGGAGCTCGGCGGCAACGACGCCGGCATCGTGCTCGACGACGTCGATCCGAAGAAGGTTGCGCCCGGCATCTTCGAAGGCGCGTTCCAGAATTCCGGCCAGGTCTGCCTCGCCATCAAGCGGCTCTATGTGCACGAATCCGTCTACGACGAGATTTGCAACGAATTGGTCGCGATAGCGAAGAACACCGTGGTCGATGACGGCTCCAAGCAAGGCACCAAGCTCGGTCCGCTGCAGAACAAGATGCAGTACGAAAAGGTGAAGGCGTTCCTGGAGGACGCCCACAAGAACGGCAACGTGATCGCCGGCGGATCGGCGATGGACCGTCCGGGCTACTTCATCGAGCCCACTTTGGTGCGCGACATCAAGGAGGGGTCGAGGCTGGTCGACGAGGAGCAGTTCGGGCCGGTGCTGCCGATCATCAAATACTCCGACAACGAGGATGTGATCCGCCGCGCCAACGCGACCAATTACGGGCTCGGCGCGTCGGTCTGGTCGTCGGATACCGAGCGGGCTCACAAGGTCGCGAGCCGCATCGAGGCCGGCACGGTGTGGATCAACAAGCATCTCGACATGGCCCCGAGCATCCCGTTCGGCGGCGCCAAGCAGTCGGGCATCGGCACCGAATTCGCCGAAGAGGGTCTTGCCGAATTCACCCAGCTTCAGATCATCAACGCGCCGCCGGCGTAACGCGAACCAAAAATCAAACGACCGCGGCCTTCGTGCCGCGGTCGTTTTTTTCGCCCGCAACGAAGCGGGCGTTTTTCATTTCAGATGTAATACCACAGCGCTACTCCGACTGCGCCGTTCAACTCTCTCTAAACTAGAATTTAAACTCCGCTCGCACGGAGTTGAGCGGTGTGTGCATCGCGATCTCGCAAATGATCGCCACCTGATCGTTATCGCGGGCTGGGTGCGATACTGACGGAGTGGTGTAATGTTACGCAAGATGGTTATCGCATTGTTGGCGGCTGCATCGGTTGGTCTTGCGGCGGCGCCGACGGTAGCGTTGGCGCGCGGTGGCGGATTTGGCGGCGGCTTTGGCGGCGGTGGATTCCACGGTGGCGGATTTGGCGGTGGTGGATTCCGTGGCGGCTTCGGCGGCGGTGGTTTTCGCGGCGGCTTTGCTGGCGGAGGCTTCCACAGCGCGTTCGGCGGCATTCATCAGGGCTTCGGCGGATTCCGCGGTGGCGGCTTCCGCGGCCGCGGCTTCCATGGCTTCCATGGACGGCGCTTCGCCTTCGGCACAGGCTTCGGTGGCGGCTTCTATGATCCCTACTATTACGACGACTACGCCTACGACTATCCTTACTACGGCTACGGCGACACCTATTACGACAACGGCAATTGCTACGTCGTGAACCGCCGCGTCCACATCACGCACGGCTGGCGCACGCAGCCGACGCAGGTCTGCGGCTGATAGGCGAGCGAGAATCCAAAAGGGGCCGGCGGATCTCCGCCGACCTCACACCCTCTCCGGCGTCAGCGCCAGCAGCCTCCGCACCAGCGCGAGTGCGGTTTCGGTGGCGGGGTCGGCTGATGTGACGGGCACGGCGAGCACGATCAGGTCGACCGGATCATGCGAGAGCACGATCACATGCGTGGCGCTGTTGGCTGCAATCAGCGACAGCACGCGCTCGACCGCGGGATCATCAAACGAAGCTCCCCAGGGCGCGTCGGACCGGCGCAGCACTCGCTCCGTCGCCAACAATTCCCGCAGCAGCGACGGATCGTAATGCGCGAGCTCGACCTCACGGTAGCGCCGGGCATGCTCGAAAATCGGATGCCGCGCCAGTTCGGCGATCAATTCATCACGCGTCCTCGCCGTCGACAGCACGGCCGCGTTCAGCACCCCCGGCTCCTGCGCCTCGAACACCGCGCGCAGCGCATCCGTCATCAGGGCGATCGTGAGCACGCCGGCGACCGCGAGCGCGCAGAAGCGCTCAATCTGCGCCGCATCGACATCGCCGGCGATGAAGGCGGCGGCGATGCCGAGCAGCGCCGAGCTGCCAAGCCTTAAGGTCATCAGCGCAAGCCCGTGACGCCGCGTCTCGGCACCGCCGCCTGCGATCAGGATCACGGTGACGGTCAAGAGCGCGCCGATCGCACCGAGCCGAACCGGGATGTCCGGAAACAGCGTGCGGAAATCGGTGATCACGAACGGAATCACGATCAGCGCACCGGCTGCGAGGCGTCCGATGCTGCGATTTTCCGACGCCATCAGCGAAGCGCGATCGCGGCTCGCGAGCAACAAAGCGCAGACGACAAAGCCCGCAAGCTGGAATAGCGACAGGGATACGGCATAAGCGGTCGTGAAGCGGGCAAGCCCGAGCGCGCCGCCAAGGCCGAGCAGGATGCCGCCGAACACCGCCAGCATCTTCACCACGCGCGGTGCATGTCGCCGCAGCATCCCCTCGGTCACGACAAGCGCGCCGAGCGGGATCAGCGCCGCCGGAATCACGCTCAAGCGGTCCAGCACATCGCTGCCGCTCCACCACGCCACGCCGCGCACCAGGAACAGGAGCGCGATCACGCCGAGTCCGAACAGCAGGCGCCGCGTCAGCGGGCTGTTCGGGTCGCGCCAGTAGAACGTCATCATCGCGACGCAGAGCCCGATCGCGCCGCAGAGATTGACGATGGAATCGGCGATGATCCCGGGATTCATCGGCGCCCATCCTTCTGGTCGCGAGAACGCGGCCGCAGCGAGCCGAACGCGCGCGTATCATCCATCCAGTGGAAGAACGGCAACACCAGCCGCTGCAAGCCAGCACGGCGGAGGCGGCAATCAGCGCCGGCAGCGAGCCCGCCGGCACCTCGCTCGTGAGATAGCGCCGCGCGCCGGCCAGATCGATGCGGCCGAGCTGCAGCACGTCATCGCCGCGCGCATAATCGAGCTCGCGGGCGCAGAACTCGCCATGGATCGCATTGCGATGCTTTGGCGCGATCTCGAAACTTTTCTTCAGCGCATCCGAGCCGCCGGTGTAAGCATCGGTGATGACGAAGCGTTCCTCGTCAAAGCCAGCCTCGGGGCCAACACCAAACACCGCGCGGTGATGCGCCATGATCCCGCGTGCGAGCTGCAGATGCGCGAAACTCCGCCGCGCGCCTGACAGCGGCGATGGATACACATCGGAAAATGTCTCAGAGACCATGCCGACCACCGCCGGCACCTGCGTGACATTCGAAATCCATTTCGGACGTAGCCCGTCGCGCGCGAACAGCACCAGCGCGGTCATGCCATAGAGCACCCAGGACAACCCCTGCCCGCGCACTTCAGGGTCGACCATCACGAGGCCGAGATGGGTGACGTCGATCGGCGCGCCGTCGAGCTCGACCTCCATCACCGACAGCGCATTGAAGGCGATCGGCCGCCCGGTTTCCTCCTCACAGATCAGCGTGATGATGGCGCGCGCGAGACGCTCTGGCTCGCCAGAGAAGATGCCGTAGGTCAGGCTCTCCTGCGGCAGCGTCTTGGCGGCCACGACGCGTAGCTGCGAGGCCAGTGCCTCCAATTCTTCCGGCGGCAGCGAGCTGCCCGGACGCTCGACGATCCGCGTGCGAAGGCCCGCATGCGTGCGCAAGGTGAGATCGATGTTTGGCTGCGACAACGCCTTGAGCCAGAAGGTGGCGTGGCCGGGCAAGCGCGTCAGTGCCGCGCCGGCTTTGCCAAACCTTTCGCGCAAGCGCGAGACCGAAATGCCGCTCCAGGAAGACGCCATGCCGCTGCCCGTTGTCGGGCCCAATTACTGCCCGTCACCCATTAAGGCGCTGTGAGCGCCGGACGGCGCTCATCGCCAGAAGGTAAATGCTCCCTTGTGCGCCGTCATCGATGCATCCTCGCGGCAAAAAGCGGCGGATGCCAGACATCCGCCGCCTCGAAAAGTTCGGTCCGTCTCCAACTGCCCTGGTCAGGCCACCTTGGACACTTCCATCAGGATCCGTTCAGCCTTGGCATCCTCGATGCGGTTTACGAGCCGGCCGCTTTCGTGGACGTCGCGGACCGTCTTGGTCAGGGTGACGCAGGTCTGCACCAGCATCACGATCCCCATGGTGAGATAGCCCTTCATCCAGAGATCGACGGGCAGGAAGAATATGCCGACGCCGACCAGGAAGGCGGAGCCGAGGAAGGAGGCATAGGTGAAGGTAACCCAGGCATTGCTGTGGGGCTGGACGTTCTGGTTCATGGCAGTCTCTCCTTAAATGAACAATGTTGAGGACTTGAAGGTTCAGGCAGTAGCTGCACGCCCGGCTTTGAGCCGTGCGAGCACGTCGTCGGCGGTCGATTTCATGCGGGGCCCAAAGCCCTGCTCAGCGAGCTTCTCAGCCGTGGCAAGCGGTCCGCTGGCGGTATCGAGTTCGATCAGCGCCTCGTCGGCGGCCTGGGCTTCCATCTGCCGTTCGCGCAACTTGCGCAGCGTGTTCTCCGCTTCCGGCAGCGTGGATTCGTATGGGCGCACCGCCTCGATGCCGCTCCGGCGCAGCGAGCGCACTGCGTCCGAGGCGCGGGCGATGCGGCGGCCGCGGTCGAGTTCGGTGAGCCGCGCCTCGGCATTGGCGACATGGCGCTTCAACCGCGCGATCTCCTGACCAAACAGCGTGCGCGCGGTCATCGCGGCGTCGCGGTCGGCTTCGAGATTGGCAATCGCCTGCGCCGCCTCCCGCGCTAGATCTTCGCGGCCACCTTCCAGCGCGGCCGTGGCCCGCGCCTCGAGATCCGCGATCCGCGCATTGGTCGCCTCAAGCCGACGGCCCTCCTGCTGGTCGCCGGCAATCGCCAGAGCCAGCGTCCGCTTGGAGCGGTCGACGGCCGAGGCCGCGTCGCGCATCTGCTGGTCGAGGATGAGGAGGGCCGACCGATCCTGCAACTCCTCCTCTGCCGCGGCCACGGTGCCGCGAAAAAGCGTGAAAACGGTTTTGAACATTTGCCAGCTCCCTGTTATGAGCATTGCTCACATCATCTTTGTAACGGGAACCTGAGCATGGTTCAAGAAAATCTTGAGCGTTGCTCATGTATTTAGTTAACAAATGTCCAAGGCCTTGGAACGACGAGCTAAAAACCGCGAGCGGCTGATCGAAGCGGCAGAACGATCGATCGCCGCCGGCGGATTGGCCGGCCTGAAGACGCGCGATCTCGCCAGCGAGATCGGCATCGCCAATGGCGCGGTCTACAATCTGGTCGAGGACGTCGACGAACTGATCCTGCGGATAGGATCGCGCACGCTGGCCCGGCTCGACGCGGCCCTCACCGCGGCAGAGCGCGACGGTCCCGCGGATCCCATCGACACGCTGGTCCGCATCGCGGTCGGCTATTGCGATTTCGCCGCCGACAATCTCGAGTTATGGCGCGCACTGTTCGAGCACCGGATGGCACCGGGCAAGCCGGTCCCGGACTGGGCCATCTCCGAGCAGATGGACCTGTTCCGCCACATCTACCACCCGCTCGCCGCACTCTTTCCGGCGCGCTCGCCGCAAGACCTGAGCGTCACCGCGCGCAGCCTGTTCTCGGCCGTCCACGGCATAGTCGCGCTGGGGTTAGAGCAGAAGCTGATCGCAGTGCCGATCGAAGCGTTGCGCAGCGAAGTCGCCTCCATCGTCCGCGCCATGGTCGAGGGATTGATGGCGAAGGCTAGTTCGTAGCGTCGTAGGGTGGGCAAAGGAGCGCAGCGACGTGCCCACCATCAAAGACTCCGCTCGCGATGGTGGGCACGCTGCGCTTTGCCCACCCAACAACTCTACAACTCTCTCCGCGTCGTCCCGGGCTTGACCCGGGACGATAACCACAGGAAGTAGTTTTGCGAAGCTGACTATGACCGAATCCTATCGAGACATCACGCGGTATGGGTCCCCGCCTTCGCGGGGACGACACGCGGAGGAGGCAGGAATGACGCGCGTTGGATGTTTGGCAGCCCTGATTTTCTTGTCTGCACCTGCCGGCGCGAGCGCGGCCCCAGCTACCTCCGCTTCAGGTTCGGCGGCACTGGCGCTCGCCGCCGTGGTCGCCCAATACTCGCCGATCGCCGCCGCGCCCAAGCGTACCGTCGCTTCCTTCTTCAAGGGCGACACCAATTTTCCCTATGGCGGGAAGATCTCCGTCACCGCCGACAACATCGTCTGCCGCACCAGCAATGTCGACATCACGTCGCGCTCCTGCGACATCACCTTCAAGATCGCCAAGCGCGCGCTGAAAGGCCGCGACGCCAACGAATTGTTTGCAACCATGCTGATGGCGGGCGTCCCCGCCGAGGGCGCCGCCGGATCGAACATCGCGGGCTTGTCGAAGCTGAACTGCACGATCGAACCCAAGGTCATCAAGCAAAAGGCCGGCGGCGGCGCCGACTGCACTTTCGAGCCGGGCAATCAGCCGTAGACCGTGCAGTGGTTAGGGGGAGGCCTTAGGATGGATCGAAGGCCAGTTGAATCTGGACGTTGAGGCGATCCGGAAGTTCGGCTGGAATGGATGGAAGAGGTTGCGCCCTCTTGATGGTCTCGATCGCCTCGGTATCGAGCAGTGTCTGGCCGGAGCTTGTTTTCACCCAAACACCCAGGAGGCGCCCTCTCCGGTCGATCGAGAAGAACGTTTCGACCGTGCCTTGAAGCCTATTGTGGGCCGCCGCGGGATACCGCTGAAATCTTGCGATGTGCTTGAGCAGGCTTTGTTGAAACTTCACCAGGGCATTGTTCGGCACCACATTCGTCACGGTCGAACGACGTGAGATGCTGGGGATGCTGGGACTCGCTTCAACAGGCAGGGACGCCTGGTCAGGCGATTTGATCACAACCTCATCCTTCGCCTGATCATCCGGCTGTTCGGCTTCAGGATTCGAATGGGCGACATTCGCCGTCGTCGCCTGCGAAGTCGAATCGATTGGAATCGGTGTCTCCTCGCGTTGAGGAACCAGGCGCACCTGTATTGTAGACGTCGGTCCTTGATCGACCGATGATGCGGCTGGGTGCTGTACCTTAATCCAATAGACGCCGCCGGCGAACAACAGCACCACCAGAGCCGGGATGATGACGAGACGCGCCACTTCTGCGTTGGACCAGGCCGTCGGATCTCCTGCAGTGAGCGCGGCCTTTATCCTGTCCGTCTCCCTCGCGGGCAACGGATCATCTGAACCGTCCATCTTCATAGGGCGGGCGCTTTCGCCGGGATAACAATTCTGGTCGGTACGCACATCTCTGGAGAAGGCCACTCAGATCATTTGGGGCGCGCCGAGCCCCTCGGCGAAGGCACGACGGCTATCTCTATATAGGATTTGTGACATGTCTCTAAAACCGGACTGGCGCCGGAGGCCGAGACGGACCGTCATATGAGATGGAACTGCCGAACAGGCGTCAGCTCATCACTTGCGCGCGGTTCCACATCCTGAAACCGTCGGAAAAATTCGGCGGACATTACTGAGACCGACATGAAGCATCGCCCTTCGAACCACGCGACATCGGCCGGACGGCCCCGGCGCAAGCTGTCGGGATCACGCCGGGGGCCGCCTGGCTCTCCCCGGCCGACCACGGGGGCTTTGGCGCTCGGGGTGTGATCGGCGAGAAGTAGCACCGCAAATAAGCACAACCGTTGCGCGTTCGTCAGTGCACTTTGTGCCAGAGCAACGCCAGAACGTGTGAGGTGCCGCGCGGATGCGCGGTTTGTGCCATCTCGCTCGCGTTTTCCTCGCGCCGACCGTTAACCATAGGGACACGAGCCCAGGCGTTAGGACAGCCGCACTGATGGAAAGTTGCAGCGTTCCCAGATTTCAATTGCGGATATTTTATCAATTGGAGCGTCCGGTCATGATTGAACGTCGTGCCCTAGGGTCTGTTGGGATTCATCGGGAGTTTATCACGGCAGCGGTCAGATGGATCATGGCTGCGAAGCTTTGATCTG